>JAAYSE010000008.1 GCA_012524135.1 Candidatus Epulonipiscium sp.
ACAATCGTATAAAATTAATAACCAATGCTAATCTTGTATAACCAAGTCCATAAAGTAATCCCATAACCGCTGCAGACATAGCTAAAGTAATAAAGGCATAACGTTCATATTTAAAAATATTTTTTATCTCCTTAGCAAACTGTATATCTCCTTTAGAAAATAAACGAATAATCGGATCCATAAAAATACTCATTACAATAAAACCTACTAAAGCAATAGTAATATTAATAATTAACGTTTTTTTAAATCCGTCAATAGCTCGTTCATAATTTTTATTTCCTATATTTTGACTAATAATAGATGCTTCTCCATCTTGAAAACCATTACCTAAACCAGTAATAATACCAGAGATATGATTGGAAATTCCAAGAGCTCCTACCACCATCACCCCATAAGATGCACTCATGGAATTAACAATTACCTTCCCAAAACTAAAAGCAAATCGTTCAAAAAAAATGGGAGCAGCTAAGATAATAATAGGATTGATAAAAGCCCATGATACATCAATATTTTCTTTTGATAAACGAAAAATATTATCTCCCCGTAACATATCCATAATAGCAATTATAGTCAATATAGAATGAGAAATTAAAGTAGCAATAGCCATAGCAGTAATACCCCAATGAAATACATAAATAAACAAGGCAGTTAAACTAAGTTTAACCATAATGACTAAAAGATTTAAATAAAGAATTATTTTTGTATTTCCCTTCGCTTTTTCTACAGCAATATAAACATTATTAATAAACATAGAAACCATTACTGAAATTTCTATAATAAAATAATGGCTTCCTACTTCAATCAATGCGGATGGTGTATTTGCTAATTTTAAAATTGGTTTCGTACAAGGAATAATTACTATCAATAGTAACAATGCTAAACTAGTAGCCATAAAAAATAAAGTGTTTACATATTTTTTTGCTTTTTCAATCTCCCCTGCACCATAACATCTAGCAATAATAATACCACCACTAACAGATAAACCTGTTCCTATCGCTGTAAACATTGTTTTTATTTGAGAAAGATATGTTACTGCCGAAACTACATTAGAACTAATTTGCGAAGCCATAAAAGTATCTAAAACAGTAAATAAATGATTAAATCCATTATAAATAGCTAAAGGAATAGATATACTTAAAATGACCTTCCACATATTATCTTCTAATACAAATAATCTTCTTTGACTATCTTTACTACTTAAACCATCATTCATATGTACTCATCCTTATCTAGTCCTGATTTTTTAAGCATTATACTCTTATAGATAGTATATGGAAAAGCCAAAGCATTTTCTGTGCAAAATTTGCTTATTATTAATACTTATATGTATATTTTGCTTTTATTGATGATAAAACATAAAAATAACCTTTTCTCTAATAAACATATAAAAGCAAGATTTTTAAAGATCTCACTTTAATCATTAATAAAGAAGCTAAAAAATCGCCTGATAATTTTATCAGGCGAATATTTTGTCCCAGATTTATTTCATTATATTACATTCAAAAAATACTATTAAAGATTAATAAATTAATTAACGTAAATTAAACCAAGCATCTAATCCTAAATATTCTGCGTTATCATTTAATTCTTCTTCAATGCGTAATAATTGGTTATATTTTGCTACTCGGTCAGAACGGCAAGGTGCACCTGTTTTAATTTGACCTGCGTTAACAGCTACTACGATATCTGCAATAGTATTATCTTCTGTTTCTCCAGAACGGTGAGATACAACTGCTGTATATCCAGCTCGGTTGGCCATTTCAATAGCGTTAAATGTTTCTGTTAAAGTACCAATTTGATTTACTTTAATTAAGATAGAGTTAGCTACTCCAAGTTCAATTCCTTTAGAAAGTCTCTTCGTATTGGTTACAAATAAGTCGTCTCCTACTAATTGAATACGTTTTCCAAGTTTTTCAGTTAAGATTTTCCATCCTTCCCAATCTTCTTCATCCAAACCATCTTCTAAAGAAATAATAGGGAATTTATTTACTAATTCTTCATAATACGCTACCATTTCTTCAGGAGTACGTACTACTTCTTGACCTGTCATTGTACTTTCTCCAGGGAAATAATATTTTCCATCTTTATATAATTCAGATGCAGCTGCATCAATAGCAATACGGATATCATCTCCAGGTTTATATCCTGCTCGCTCTACTGCATCAATAATCACTTGGATAGCTTCTTCAGAAGAAGCAAGGTCTGGAGCAAAACCACCTTCATCACCTACAGCTGTAGATAACCCTTTTTCATTTAATACCTTTTTAAGATTATGATATACTTCAGCACACATTTGAAGAGCATCTTTAAATGTTTTAGCACCTACAGGCATAATCATAAATTCTTGAAGGTCTACTGTATTATCTGCATGTTCCCCACCATTTAAAATATTCATCATAGGTACAGGCATTACTTTTGAATTGAATCCACCTAAATATTGATACAAAGGTAATCCTAATGCTTCTGCTGCTGCTTTTGCAACGGCCATAGATACACCTAAAATCGCATTTGCACCTAATTTTCCTTTATTATCTGTTCCATCTAATTCAATCATTCTTTGATCAATAGCTACTTGATCTAAAGCATTCATACCAATAATTTCTTCTGCAATAATGTTATTTACATTATCTACTGCATTTTGTACCCCTTTTCCTACGTAGCGATCTCCGCCATCTCGCAATTCTACTGCTTCAAAAGCTCCTGTAGATGCACCAGATGGTACAGCGGCACGTCCCATGTAATTACCTTCTACAATAACTTCTACCTCTACTGTAGGATTAGCACGTGAATCTAAAACTTCTCTTGCGTATACATCTAAAATTTCAATATATGTTTTCATATAGTTTCTCCTTTCGAATTGCTTCATCATTTTATTCGATATTTATTCTAGCACATTTTTACCAGGAAGGGAATCATTATTCACTTATTTAAGCAATGATTTCCCAGTCATTTCTTCTGGTTGCTCAAGTTCCATCATTTCTAATAATGTAGGCGCAATATCAGCTAATCGTCCTTCGCTAGCTAATCCTACCCCTGGCTTATAATTAATTAAAATAAAAGGAACAGGATTTGTTGTATGAGCAGTAAAAGGTTCTTTTGTACTATAATCAATTAGTTGCTCTGCATTTCCATGATCTGCACAAAGAAACATTTGTCCATCTACTTTTAGTAATGCTTCTACTACTTTTCCAACACATTCATCCACAGCCTCTACAGCTTTAATAGCTGCTTCTAAAAATCCTGTATGTCCTACCATATCTGGATTAGCAAAATTAACAACTATAAAATCATATTTATTTGATTTTATTGCATTTACTAATTTCTCTGCTACGGTATAAACACTCATTTGAGGCTCTAAATCATAAGTTGCTACTTTAGGTGAAGGAACTAAAATACGCTCTTCACCAGATACAGGTTCTTCTACACCACCATTGAAAAAGAAAGTTACATGTGCATATTTTTCTGTCTCTGCTAAACGTAATTGAGTTAATCCTTTAGAAGATAAGTATTCTCCTAAAGTATTGATTAATGTTTCTTTTTCAAAAGCAACTTCTTTATTGGGAATTGTAATATCATAATTTGTAAAGCACACATACGTTAGCTTTATAAATCCTTTTTCTCGTTCAAAGCCATCAAAAGACTCATCACAAAATGCTCTCGTAATTTGTCTAGCTCGATCCGGTCGAAAATTAAAGCAAATAATCGAATCGCCTGAATGAATGGTGGCAGGTTTTTGTTCTTCTGAGGAAATAACAGTAGGAAGAACAAATTCATCATAAACTTCTTTATCATAAGAAGCTTGTACAGCTTCTACTGCACTTTCTGATACTTGACCAGTACCTAATACCATAGCGTCATAAGCTAGTTTCGTTCGATCCCAGCGATTATCACGATCCATCGAATAGTATCTGCCCATAACAGTTGCAATACGTCCTACTCCAAGTTCTCGCATATATTCTTCTAACTCTTTAATATACTCGATTCCCGAAGCTGGTGGAGTATCTCGACCATCTAAAAAGGCGTGAACATATACTTGATCTAACTCTTCTTTTTTAGCTAATTGAAGAAGAGCATATAAATGCTGATTATGACTGTGTACGCCTCCATCTGATAATAGTCCAAATAAATGAAGAGCAGAATGATTTAATTTGCAATTTTTAATAGCTTGTAGTAAAGCTTTATTTTCAAAAAACTCTCCATCCTCAATGGATTTTGTGATTTTAGTTAATTCTTGATAAACAATTCGACCTGCTCCTATATTTAAATGCCCTACTTCTGAATTTCCCATTTGTCCCTGAGGTAATCCTACATCAAGTCCACTAGCATTACCATGAACAAAAGGATATTTTTGCATCAGTGAGTCAATATTAGGAGTATGTGCTTGTTTAATTGCATTACCTTCTGTATTTTCGTTAAGACCAAATCCATCTAATATCATTAATACTGTCGGTTTTTTTGACATATGACTACTCCTTTATTTATAGTTAACGATCTTGCCAAAGTCTGCTTTTAAGCTAGCTCCTCCGACTAAGCCCCCGTCAATATTAGACATGTTAAACAATTCATTAGCATTACCTGCGTTAACACTTCCACCGTATTGAATACGAATACTTTCTGAAACTTCTTGGTTGAATATTTCTAGAAGAGCACGTCGAATCGCTGCACAAACTTCTTCTGCTTGTTCAGCAGTTGCTGTCTTACCTGTTCCAATCGCCCAGATAGGTTCATAAGCAATAACTACTTTATGAGCTTCTTCTATTTCAACATCTTTTAGAGCTATTTTAGTTTGCATTCGAATATGATCAATAGCAACACCTTGTTCTCGTTGTTCTAAAGTTTCTCCTACACAGACGATAGGATTAAGATCATACTCTAAAGCTTTTAAAACTTTTTTGTTAACCGTTTCATCTGTTTCTCCAAAATAAGCCCTACGTTCTGAGTGGCCAATAATTACATATTGAACACCGATTTCTTTTAACATATTAGGAGCAATCTCCCCTGTATAAGCTCCACTTTCTTCAAAATGCATATTTTGTGCTCCAATAGCAATATTCGTTCCTTTTGTAGCTTCTATGGCTGGAATTAAAGAAACAAAGGGAGGGCAAAATACAACATCTACTTCTTCATTTTTTACCAATGGTTTTAATTCTTCAATTAAAGCTAAAGCTTCTTGGGGAGTGGTATTCATTTTCCAATTTCCTGCTATAATTTTTCTTTTCTTCACAAATAAGTCCTCCTTATTTATCGTTAGCGGCTGCTACTCCAGGAAGTTCTTTTCCTTCTAAAAATTCTAAGGAAGCGCCTCCTCCTGTAGAAATATGAGTCATCTTATCTCCAAATCCTAAATTATTAACGGCTGCTGCTGAATCACCACCTCCGATAATCGTAGTAGCATCAATATTCGCTAATGCTTCTGCTACTGCAATCGTACCTTTTGCAAAGTTTTCAAATTCAAAAACTCCCATAGGGCCATTCCATACTACCGTCTTTGCATCCTTTAGTGCATCTGCATATAACTCTCTTGTTTTGGGACCGATATCTAATCCTTCCCAATCAGATCCAATACTACCTCTTGGCACTATTTTAATAGGAGTATCATTTTTAAATTCTTGAGCAACAACATGATCAATAGGAAGTAAGAATCGAACGCCTTTCTCTTCGGCCTTTTGAATCATTTCTTTCGCATACTCTATTTTATCCTCTTCTAATAAAGACTTTCCTACATCATTACCCATCGCCTTTAAAAATGTATAAGCCATTCCTCCACCAATAATAAGAGTATCTACTTTTTCTAATAGATTATTGATTACATTAATCTTATCCGATACTTTAGCTCCTCCTAAAATAGCAACAAAAGGACGCTCTGGATTATTTACTGCATTTCCTAAAAATTCGATTTCCTTTTTCATTAAATAACCTACAACAGCTTCATCTACATATTCTGTTACTCCTACATTCGAACAGTGAGCTCGATGAGCTGTTCCAAAAGCATCATTAACAAAAATTTCTGCTATGCTAGCTAAATCTTTACTAAACGCTTCCCCATTTTTAGTCTCTTCAGGTCGGAAACGTGTATTTTCTAAAAGAACAACATCTCCATCTTTCATATTTTCAATAGCTTTCTTAGCATTATCTCCTACTACATTATCATCAGCAGCAAAAATGACTTCTTTATTTAATAATTCACTTAATCGTTTTGCTACTGGAGCTAAAGAAAGTTCTGGTTTTACTTCTCCTTTAGGTTTCCCTAAGTGAGAACATAAAATAACTTTTCCTCCATCTTGGATTAATTTATTAATCGTAGGTAATGCAGCTACTAATCTATTTTCATCTGTAATTTTTCCATCTTGTAATGGTACATTAAAATCACAACGAACTAATACTCGTTTTCCTTTCACTGAAATATCATCTACAGTTTTTTTATTTAACATGTCATGACCCCTTTCTTTTGATATCGATAAAAAAGGTCCGGGCCTATAGTTTACACTATGAAACCGGACCCCTGGATGGATCTTTCTTATAAACGTTCAGCGATATATTGAGTCAAGTCTACAATACGATTGGAATATCCCCATTCGTTATCATACCAAGAAATAACTTTTACCATGTTGCCACCCATAACTAAAGTAGATAAACCATCTACAATAGAAGATCGAGAATCTTTTTTATAGTCCACAGATACTAAAGGTTCATCAGAGTATCCTAATACTTTTTCATCAGCTGCTTCTTTTAAAGCTGCATTTAATTCTTCTACTGTTACATCTTTGCTTAATTCTACAGTTAAATCAACTACAGATACTGTAGGTGTAGGTACACGCATAGCCATACCTGTTAATTTTCCTTTTAAAGAAGGAATTACTTTAGCTACTGCTTCAGCTGCTCCTGTAGTAGTAGGAATAATAGATTCAGCTGCTGCACGAGCTCTTCGTAAATCTTTATGAGGTAAGTCTAAAATACGTTGGTCATTGGTATAAGAGTGTACTGTTGTCATAATTCCTTTTACAATACCAAATTTATCTTCGATTACTTTTGCAACAGGTGCTAAACAGTTTGTTGTACAAGAAGCATTGTCTACAATATTATCTTCTTCAGGATTATAATCTTCTTCATTTACACCCATTACAATTGATTTTGTTCCTTTTCCTGGAGCAGAAATAATTACTTTTTTAGCTCCTGCATCAATATGTAATTGAGCTTGTTCTTTCTTTCTAAAAATACCTGTACATTCTACTACAATATCTACTCCTAATTCTTTCCAAGGAAGATCTGCTGGATTTCTTTCTGCTAATACTTTGATTTCTTTTCCATTTACTACTAAATTATTATCTTTTACTTCTACTGTTCCATCAAATTTTCCAAAGCAAGTATCATATTTTAGTAAATGTGCTAGTGTAGGTGCATCCGTTAAGTCATTGATAGCTACAATGTCCATTCCTTTTCCTACTGCTATTTTAAAAGCATTACGTCCTATACGTCCAAAACCATTAATTGCAATTTTTGCCATAGTTTTGTTCCTCCTCTACATTTTTCAAATTCATTTATATCCAGCTGTAAATATTACAGCGGATTTTCTTTGTTATAATGGAGTAGTTCTCTGGCTACCCCTTCATCAATGACAAGATGGGTATTTTCTAATACTTGAGTTAAAGCATAAACAGCTTTTGCTTTAGAAGCTCCACCTGCCACTGCTAAGGTAAATGGTATTCCCTTAATCTGTTCTAATTTTATACCAACAGACTGAGAAGTATACACCATTTTCCCATTTTCATCGAAATAATATCCAAAGGCCTCTGCTACAGCTTGTTTTCTTCTTAAATAATCAATAATTGTATCGGATAAATTTCTTCTTTTCGCCATGGTAAGTGCATTTCCTATGCCAAAAACCAGCATATCTGCTTGAAGCACTTTTTGAAGTGTATGTTGAATCAAGGGCTCATGTTTGACTGTTTCTAATGTTCTTTTACTAAGGTTATCAGGTATATTTAATAGCTGATAGCATGCTCCAATTTTATTAGCTAGTTGAGAAGTTAAAGTATTGGATTGATATTCTACATGATGTCCTAAACTTCCTCTAGCAGGAACCACTAAAACATCTTCATAACCATGTACGGAAGGCATAGCATCTACTACCTCAGCCACTGTACTTCCACCAGTAATCGCAATAATACTATAAGAATGAAGCTTTTCTTTTAACAGTTGAGCAGCTACCTTTCCTAAATCTTTCTTTACAATGGGATCTTCTTCTAAATTTCCAGGTACAATAACCACTTTTGAACATCCAAGTAGAGATTTTATTTGCCTTTCCACATGTAAAAAATCTTTTAGTTGATGCATAAACTCTTGCAAGGAATAAAGAAGGTTAATACCCTCTTCTGTAATAGTCATACCTGTACTAGATACCTGAAGAAATTGATATTGTTTTAAAAACTCTGTTTCTGTTCGAATCACTCGTTCCGTTAATCGAAGTTCATTTGCGAGGGTTCTTCTACCAATGGGCTGTAAGTAATAAACTCCTCTTAGGATATGATAGCGTCGTTGTAAGCTTTTCATTCCTTCTGGAATAATCTTTTGAAGTGCTGCAAATATCGTTTTCATGTACAACCCTCCTGGGTCGCTTTTTGTCCCTCGTTTCAATTTGGGTCCCATCATCCTTTTAAAAAAATAGGAAGATTCTTCTTCCTATTTGCTATTGTATCGAAAAAAGAAGAAAAATGCAAGCTTCTTTTTATTATTATTTTATTATTATATTTTATATAAAATATAATTCAAACTCCAAGTGCTCAGTAAGTTCATAACAACCCTACTTTTGATTCTATCATAGACCTTAGAAAATATTTTAACACATCCACACAAAGCAAATGCTCAATTTTTCCTTTCATTATCTAGATCTAACACACTTAATGCAATATTAGAAGCATGGTCAGAAATTCTTTCTAAATTACTAATAACATCCAAAAAAATCACTCCCGATGTAGAACTACATTCATTTTTAGCTAATCGTTCAATATGACTACTACGTAATTCTTCTTCCATTTGATTTACTTTTTCTTCTTGTCTCAATACATCTTGTGCTAAAATAAGGTCATTATTATAACGAGCTCGTATAGCTGTTTTATAACAAGTAATTGTAGTCTCAAACATCATATTGAGTTCTGCTGTTGCTTTCTCGGATAAAACAATTCCTTCATCAATATGAAGTCTAGCTAATTCAGCTATATTTTCTGCATGGTCTCCCACCCGTTCCACGTCATTAATCGTATGAAACAAACTAGTTACATAATTATGTTGTTCCTCACTAATCGATGAATTGGATATTTTGATTAAATAATTAGTAATTCCCTTTTCTAAAGAATTAATACTTTGTTCTCGTCTAAGTACCTGTTCTATTTTTTCTTCACTTTTTTCAAATAAAGCCTCCATCGCTGCACAAGTATTTTCTGCTGCAATAGTACCCATTCGATTTATTTCCTTAATCGTATTTTCAATAGCAAAACTAGGAGTTTCAATAATACGATCATCTAAATGACGAAGTACACTTTCATCCTCTTCTTCATTCATACTTGAAACAAATTTACCTGATAGATATACCAATCCATTAGCAAAAGGAAACAGCAATATCGTACTTAAAACATTAAAAGCAGTATGAACTATACTAATATCGGTCATATTAATCATCATTTGTCCTAACGTAGGATTGATCCAATGAAAATAAATAATAGCAACAATAGCAAAAATCGTAGAACCAATAATATTAAATAATAAGTGAATATACGCTGCTCTTTTTGCCGTCTTTTTAGCACCTATACTAGACATTAAAGCGGTTACACAAGTTCCAATATTTTGTCCAAGAATAATATAAATAGCAGCACTCCATGGAACTAAAGCTGCTGCAGCTAACGTTTGTAACATTCCAACAGAAGCGGAACTACTTTGAATAATCACTGTAACAGCAGTTCCTGCTAAAATTCCCAAAATAGGATTATGTCCTAATATAATAAAAGCATCTCGTAATATTGTTGATTCTCTAAGAGGATACGCTGCTGATCCCATCATATCTAAACCTAAAAATAAAATACCAAATCCAGCTAAAACCTCACCAATTTGTTGCAACCCTTTTTTTCTAGAAAAAGTTATAAACACAACTCCCACTGCAATAGTAATAGGAGCTAGTTGAGAAGGCGATAAAACTTTCAACCATTCTGAACTAGAAACAATCCAAGATGTAATGGTTGTCCCAATATTAGCCCCCATAATAATACCCACAGCCTGATTTAAATTCATTAAACCTGCATTAACAAAACCAACAACCATAACAGTAGAAGCGGAACTACTTTGCATAATAGCAGTAACTGCAGCCCCTACCAAAATCCCCATAAAATGGTTTTTGGTTAACATTTCCAAAAGACGTTTCATACGAGTTCCGGCTGATTTTTGTAACCCTTTAGCCATCACTTGCATACCATACAAAAAAAGTCCAAATCCTCCAATAAACATGATAAGTATCTGCATATAACTAATCTGTTCCATGTCTTTCCTCCTGTCTTCATTTTTAAAGAGCAAAACATAGTTCTTAATTCCTCAAACATTGTACCATGTCGAAAAAAGAAATTGCAAGTATCTTTTCTATTTTTCCCTATTTCGTTAGTATTCAAAAAAGGTTTTTTATGATACTATTAAAGAAAATATCTATCTTTTACCTATAAATAATTTATACTATACAATAAATCAAGGAGTGAAAATAATGTTTTTTGCTGACTATCATTCTCATACTTATTTTTCTTCAGATAGTAACGCTTCCATGGAAGACATGATACAAACTGGAATTAATCTAGGTTTAAAACAATTAGCATTTACCGATCATGTAGACTTCGATTATCCCAATTCTGATTATACTTTTGAAATTGATTATAACGAGTATTTAAAACAATTTAAACAATATAAACTTAAATATAAAAATAAAATTGATTTGATTTTTGGTGTAGAAATAGGATTACAACCTCATTTACAAGAAAAAATTTCCGATTTCATTACTCATTATCCTTTTGATTTTATTATTGGGTCTTCTCATGTCGTTCATAAATTAGATCTATATAACGGTGATTTTTTCCAAGGAAAAGAACAAAAAAATGCATATTTACAATATTTTGAAGAAGTTTTAAAAAACATACATATCTTTAATGATTTTCAAGTTTATGGTCATTTAGATTATATCATTCGCTATGGGAACTATAAGAATCCAGTTTTATCTTATGAAGATTATCAAAATATTATTGATGAAATTCTAAAAAATTTAATTCATAAAGGGCAAGGAATAGAATTAAATACTTCTGGATACCGCTATGGACTTAATCAATTTCATCCACAAACATCCATTTTAAAATCCTATAAACAATTAGGTGGCGAAATTATTACTGTAGGATCTGATGCCCACTACCCTCAAGATCTTTGTGCAAACTTTAAAGAAGCCTATGAAATATTAAAAGAAATTGGCTTTTCCTATATTACTATTTTTAAGAATCAAAAACCTGATTTTATTCCTATTCCATAAGATTCTATAAAGTAATTTCCATTAAATTAATAAAAGTTTCATCTTCCTTATATTGCTGCTACCAATATAAAAACAGCCTCCTTTTTAATAAACGAGGCTGTTTTTATATGATACTAAATAATGGCTTTTTTATTAGCTAATTCTTTCTTAATTTTTTCCATCGTCCATCCATCTAATTTATAAAATTGCATTGCAATAAGAGAAGCAATATGTCCTAATAAAGGTAAACCAAATAAAATAAATAAAATCGCAATATAAAATTTATTATTCACAGGAGCATCCGGAGTAATAACTGCTTTATCATATCCAGCCCATGCAATCGCTAATCCCATAATAAATGTTGCAAATGATGAAATCATTTTATCTACAAACGAAAATAAAGTTCCTATCATACCTGGAATAAACCTCCCCGTTCGATAAGTTTCATAATCTGAACAATCAGCAATCATAGGAATTACAATATTCCCTGCCAAACTTCCCATTGCCTGCTGAATGGCAATAAATATTAATAAAAAAACAACACTAAAAGTAATCGTTGGCTTTGCTAATATTGGTGTTAGTATAATTAATGCTATAATCATAATCGTACTTATCCCTGTAGATATCACAAAAGATTTCTTTAACCCTGCCTTTTGAGCTCGATTCACTCCAATAAAGGTAACTAATAACGTTGGAATAATAGATAAAAGAGAATATTTCCCCTGTAACTTAGAATTAATCAAAATATTAGAAAAGAAATATAACATACCACTTCGTAATGCTACAAGAGCTAATTTATCCGTAGAAGCCGCAATAATAAGCATTTGCAAAGGACGATTATGCTTTATTACATCTACATAATCTTTAAATCTAATTTTAACAGCTTTTTCCCCTAATCCAAAAAATTCTGTTCTATCTTTTTGCCAGATACCAATAATAGCCAATATTGTTAATACAAAAGAAGCTGACATAAAAAGCAATGATACATCTTTCCATAAAATTGGATCAATTAATTTTTGAAGATATCTAGGAGCCATGACCGTCATAATAATAAAACTACTACCACTAAATAATAACGCATTATATATTGCATCAAATAAAGTAAATAATGGACGTTGAGAAGGATCATTGGTCAGTGCTGCTTGTGCTCCTTTCGTGCAAGAAGTTTGAAAAGTATATCCTAGTACATAAATAAAGTACCAAATTGTAGTATAGATATATTTACTTTGATAAGCCCAATCAGTTGGTGTATGAAATATGGCCAATATCGATACAAAAAGTACAATATTACCAGCGAGCATAAAGGGTCTAAACTTACCAAACTTTCCATCAGTTCGATCTAAGAAAAAACCTACAATAGGATCTGTAATACCATCAAAGATACGCATGCTCGTAGCTATAAAGCCTACAACTACTGCAGATAACCCTAATATATTTTGAGTAAAAAAAGCATAATATCCAATAAGAACCATAGCAATATTCGTTGCTGTATTATTTAGAACAAAAAGACCAATCTGCCAAATCTTAGCACGATTATAATTTGTAACCATATTATTATTTTTCATAATAATTCCCCCTTGTTATCGAAATTAAATATAACTTGTTACGCTTTATAATTATTCGGTAATTCCCCCCATCTTTCTTTCAGTAAGTAAGCTGCACTTTTGGGTTGTCGTGATCGAGTAAAAATTCCTTTTTTATTACCATCCACCCGTAAAGGTCCCTCTGTTGTTTGAAAATCTGCAAAATTCCACACATGTTCTCCTATCACATTTTCACAACGATCAAACATTTTATGATATTCACTCAAAAACTCAACTTGATATTCCTCTGAAAAAGTTACACTTGGTAGTTTATGAATTCCACTTACCGTATCTGCACCATATTCAAAAAATAGAATAGGCTTCCCTAATTCAGAAAATTCCTGTAAATCTTTTTTGAATATTTCCATAGCGTCAACAAATTCTTCTCCTGCTTTTTCATACCAACCCCAATACCGATTCAAACCAATTACATCTACGAATTGATGAACTTTACATTCTTTCGCATTAATATACATAAAATTCGCATACGTAAGCGGTCTTTTTTGCAAATCTAAAGTACGTGCATAAGAGTAAATCTCTTGAAAATATTTTTCTGAATCTGGTGATTTACTATCTGGCTCATTGGTAAGGCACCACATAACAACGCAAGCATGATTTTTATCTCTTTTTATTAACCTTTCTATTTCTAATTTATGATAATTTAACGTTTCTTTTTGAACAATCTCCTGTGAAAAAATATCTACATGATCTACTTTCACTACTGCTTGAAAACCAACAGCAGCAACCTCATCTATAATTACAATTCCCTTTCTATCTGCCAATTCATAAAATTCCTCTGCATAAGGATAATGCGATGTTCTTATGCTATTCGCATGAATCCAATCAAAAAGTTCAAAATCCCTAAGCATTACTACAGGATCATAACCACGACCACGATATTCACTATCTTCATGTTTACCAAAACCTTTGAAATAAAAAGGTTCTCCATTGATCATAAATCGATTTTCTTTTACTTCTACTGTACGAATTCCTATATTAAGATAATAATCATCTAGAACTTCTTTATTTTGAAATATTTTTACTCTAAATTTATAAAGATATGCATCTTTAGGTTTCCAAAGAATTGGATTTTCAATTATTATTTCTCCTGTTTTACCAATCATTTCTCCTACTAACTTTTTATTTTCATCATATACTTCTACCTGTACTTCATTTTTACCTGATGTTTCTATTTCATATTGAATCATTCCTACTTTATGATCTTTATCTATATTAGTAACAATAGTAATATCTTCAATTTTTTCTTTCGGCGTTACGACTAATTTAACAGGCCTATGAATACCAGCATAATTAAAGAAATCAAAATGTGGCAGTACTACTTTTCTACCATTCGATAACGTTTTCGTTCTTCCTATCGGAAGTGTAGTAAAATCAAGCAAATTACTAACTGCTACAACAACAATATTTTCCTCATCAAAATGAAGTACTTCTTCTAAATTAACAGCAAATGGCATAAATCCACCTTTATGGGTTCCCATATTGGTACCATTAATCCATACTTGACACCCATGTGTTACAGCACCAAAACGCAATTCCAAATTTTTATCTTTCCATTCCGAAGGAACAAAAAAACTTTTTTCATACCATATATAACCCGCATAATCTCTTATTTTCTTATCCGTAAAAATATCATTAAAACTAGAAGGTACAGCCATTGTTATAGGATCAGGCAAACCATTCATCCATTTTTTTTGATATCCATCATTTTTCTCATCAATTTGAAACTTCCAAAGTCCACTTATATCAACAACATATCTTTTTGATGTTTCTCTCGGATAAAGCATTGAATCATATATTTTCATCGCAATTCTCCTTTTCATAATTTCTACCTATACCATAATCCAAAAACTAATTTTCGGCTATCACAATCTTGACATTATGTATAAAAATATTGCATATTGATTGACTTTATGATAATCTTTATACAAGCAAAAACTTTGTTTAACGATTATTATTTATTTTTTCTAGTAAAAAACTATTATTGTAGGTGAAATATTATGCATATAAACGAAACAAATGCTATTTCCGATATTTATAAAACTTGTTATCTTCTTCATATAACTTCAAAAATGAATGTACAATTTATTGACATTTCAAAAAACTCCTCCTTCCAAATGAACTGGATTCAAATACCTAAAATAATAGAAACCTTAACAAATGTAAGCAATCCATATATCCTGGATTTCTTTCAAACCAAACCACCCACACAGTACCTTTTTATTACTGATACTTTTAACCTTTGTTATTTAGCAGTGGGAAAATGGAAACAAAACATTTATCAAGGTGTCATTATTATAGGTCCTTTTTTATTTGACATTCCTAATCATGTTTTTATTTTGAATATTCTCGAAAAAAATCAACTAGACATTCGAAAAAAACTTCAACTAGAAAATTTTTATCAAAGTTTGACCATAACAACGCCTGAAACTTATTCTTATCTAGGACATTTAATGGTTAATTTATGTACCCGTCCTTTTATTCATGGGCAAATGATCTTTTCGAATACCCATGAATTCCAACAACAAATACATGTAAAACCAAGTACCGATGACCGGAAAGAACAATCAAGTATTGTTTTACGATATCAGTTACAAAATAAGTTATCAAAAGCTGTTGAAAAAGGTGGCGTACATCCAGTATATATTCATAACGTTTCTGATAAATTTGCTATATTGATTGAAAAAACCAACAGTATTGAAGAGCTAGAAAACCTCCAACATAAAATGATATCCGACTATTGTGATATGGTAAAAAACTTATCTACTGCTGGTTATAGTCCTATCGTTAGAAATGCAATCGATGAAATTAATCTCAATTTTAATACCCCTTTATCTTTAATTAGTATTGCGAAACATATTAAAACAAACCCTTCTCATCTTTCCCGACAATTTAAAAAAGAAACAAAAATGACAATTACTGAATTTATTAATAAAAAAAGAATCGAAGAAGCAAAATTTTTAATTCATATGAAAACAGCTTCTATTACTGAAATAGCTTTACTTGTTGGTTTCGAAAGTCATTCCTATTTTTCTTCTATATTTAAAAAATTAACCTCTATGACACCTTCTGAATATAAAACTCATTTAAATATGGATGAATAAAAAATCGGAGTCAATATCCATATTCTAGATATTGACTCCGATTTTTTATTCAATAGTACCTCCACCAAGAACGTAATCTCCGTCATAAAATACAACCGATTGTCCTGGAGTAATTGCTCTTTGTGGTTCATCAAAAATACACTCTAAGGTATCTTCTTTTATTTTTCGAATGGTACAGGAAGCTGGAGTATGACTATATCGTATTTTCCCCTTTACTTGCATAGAAGTTGTAAGATCTGGAATCATCATAAAATTAAGATCCGTAGCATAAAGACGATCTTTAAATACATCTTCTGCCTCTCCCAATACTACTTCATTGGTTTGTGGTCGTAAAGCAATAACATACATAGGCTTGCCGAACGAAATTCCTAAGCCTTTTCGTTGCCCTACCGTATATCGAATCAATCCTTGATGTTGTCCTAATATATTTCCTTTTGTATCTACAAAATTCCCTTTTGGTGCTACTTGATTTGTTGCTTCTTCAATAAAACGTCCATGATCATTATCGGGAATAAAACAGATTTCTTGACTATCTGGCTTATTAGCAACGTTAAGGCCTATTTTCTTAGCTATCTTTCTTACTTCTTCTTTCGTAAATTCTCCAACTGGCATTAATGTATGCGCCAATTGATCTTGAGTCAAATTATACAGAGCATACGTTTGATCTTTTTGAGCTGTGACTGATTTTTGTAGTGTATAACGCTTTGTTTTTGGATGTTGGACCACCCTTGCATAATGCCCAGTAGCAATATAATCAGCTCCTAATTGCAATGACTTTCGAAGTAAGGATTCCCATTTTACATAACGATTACAAGCAATACAAGGATTGGGTGTTCTACCTTGATTATATTCTTTTACAAAATATTGAATAACATGTTTATTAAAATCATCTTTAAAATTCATTACATAATAAGGAATATTTAACGCTTGAGCTACTCGACGAGCATCTTCTACCGCAGATAATCCACAACAACCACTTTGACATTCTTTTTTTTCTTGACTTTCCCCTTGCCAAATTTGCATTGTTACACCAATTACATCATACCCTTGTTCTTTTAACAAATAGGCTGCTACTGAACTATCAACGCCTCCTGACATACCTACCACTACTTTGGGTGTTGTCATTTTATTTCCTCGTTTCTTTATTCTTTTATCTCTTCCTCTTCATTAATATCCTTTTTAGGTGGTTCTAAACCTTCTATTTTAATATGGTTTTTTTGTGCATAATCCCATAATGCGGCATGCAAAGCTTCTTCTGCTAATAAAGAACAATGTACTTTCACTGGTGGAAGTCCATCTAAGGCTTCTACTACCGCTTTATTCGTTACTTTTAAGGCTTCTTCTATCGTCTTACCTTTCACTAGTTCAGTAGCAATGCTACTCGTAGCAATAGCAGCTCCACATCCAAATGTTTTAAATTTTACATCTGTAATGATATCATCTTCCACTTGCAAGTACATTCTCATAATATCACCACATTTAGCATTTCCCACTGTTCCAACTCCACTAGCTTCTTCAATTTCGCCCATATTTCTAGGATTCATAAAATGATCCATTACTTTTTTAGTATACATGATAGCACCTCTTTCTTTGGTTCTTTATCGTTGTGAATGTAAAAAATCTTCATATAAGGGAGACATATCCCGTAATCGTTGTACCACTTGGGGTAAAACCTCTAACACCTCATCCATTTCTTCCTTTGTATTTTCTGAACCTAATGTAAGCCGAAGAGAACCATGTGCAATTTCATGAGGAAGGCCAATAGCTAAAAGTACATGTGAAGGATCTAAAGATCCGGAAGTACAAGCAGAACCACTAGAGGCAAAAATTCCATGCATATCCAAAGCAATTAGTAAAGATTCTCCTTCAATAAATTGAAAACTAAAATTGATATTCCCTGGAAGCCGTTCTGTAGGATGTCCATTTAAACGTACATAAGGAATTTTCTCTTGCACTCCTTGAATTAAATAGTCTCGAAGTTGAATTATTTTTTTATTACTAGTTTCCATTTCTTCTATAGATAATTCAAGGGCCTTGGCTAATCCAACAATAGCTGGAACATTTTCCGTTCCTGCCCGGCGATTTCTTTCTTGAGCTCCCCCATGAAGTAAAGAACGAATCTTAATCCCTTTTCGAATATATAAAACTCCTATCCCCTTTGGACCAAATAATTTATGTCCTGATAAAGATAAAAGATCAATATTCATTTTTTTCACATCAATGGGAATATGTCCTACAGCTTGTACAGCATCTGTATGAAAAATGATATTATGCTCTTTAGCTACTTGCCCAATCGCCTCAATCGGTTGAATGGTTCCAATTTCATTATTCGCATACATAATACTAATCAAAATGGTATCTTTTCGAATTGCATTTTTTAAATCTTCAATCGATATTTGTCCGTACTCATCTACCGGTAAGTAAGTCACTTCATAGCCTTTCTTCTCTAAATATTGACACGTATGAAGAACAGCATGATGCTCTATATTTGATGTAATAATATGTTTTCCTTTCTTTTCATAAGCTTCAGCAATCCCTTTAATAGCCCAGTTATCTGATTCTGTCCCTCCACTAGTAAAAAATACTTCCTCACTAGTAGCACCTAATGCTTGAGCTACTGTAGTTCTAGCTTCATCTAATGCTTTTCTATTAATACGAGCTACCTCATAAATACTAGAAGGATTGCCAAATTGTTGAGTAAAATAAGGCAACATAACATCCACTACTTCTGACCGAGTAGGAGTGGTAGCTGCATGATCTAAATATATTTTATTCATTTTCTTCACTCCTTTACTCTATATATAATACATATCTGTTGCTTGTGCATATGCTTGTTTATAATCATCTACTAAATCTTGTAATGTAATATTGTCTACAACTTTATTAATACTATCGCGTATCTTTAACCAAATAGACTTGGTTACACAATAATCAGCTTGCAAACATTCTATTTTTTTATCTTCCATAACACAATCCACGGGTGCTAAAGATCCTTCTAAAGTTCGAAGAATATCTCCTACTGTGATTTCTTGAGGAGGTTTAGCAAGCATATATCCGCCTTGAGCTCCTCTCATACTCTCTACTAGACCCGCTTTACGTAAAATAGCAATCAATTGTTCTAAATAATATTCTGATATATGCTGACGTTCAGCAATACTATTTAAAGCAATATGTCCATTTTGTCCATGAATAGCTAAATCCAACATTGCTTTTAAACCATAACGTCCTTTGGTTGACAATTTCATATTTTCACCTCTTTAATTCCTACCTATTGACTCGGCTTTCTATAGTTAGAATAGCACGTTCCTTTTTTTCTGTCAATAGATTTTCATATAAAAACTTTTCTCAATACTTTTTAAATAAATTATGGAAATTTTTTATATTATTTGATATAATTTTATCTATTATTATTTACAACAAATAAATTTTAAATATATAAAATAATGATACCTATTGAAGGAGGTTTTTATGTTTAAAACAATTCTATTTGATTTAGATGGAACTTTATTACCTATGGAACTCGAAGAATTTGTACATGCTTATTTTCATGCATTAACTTCTTATTTACATGATCTTATTTCACCTAAAAAATTATTACATTATTTAGATCTTGCTACCAATGAGATGATTCAAAATAACGGCAAACAGACGAATGAAGAAGTATTCCATTCTACATTTTTTAATTTATTAAACGAAGATCCCTCTGTATATATGGAACGTTTTGATCAATTTTATACGAAAGAATTTCCTAAAATACAATCAACCGTAGGCTTTTCTCCTATTATGAAAAAAAGTGTTCAAACCTTAAAAAATAAAGGCTATGAATTAGTAATTGCCACTAATCCGTTATTTCCTCGTTTGGCCATAGAACATCGAATTCATTGGGCAGGACTTCAACCAAAAGACTTTATTCACATTACTTCCTATGAAACATGTCATTTTTCTAAGCCGCATATCAATTTTTTTAAGGAAGTTTTAGAAAATATTCAACGTAATCCCCAAGATTGTTTAATGGTTGGAAATGATGTACAAGAAGATCTTGTGGCAAATCAAACAGGTATAAAAACTTTTTTAATTACTGATCATCTTATTCATCGATCCGAAGAAAAAATAACTACTAACTTTAAAGGAACTTATGAAGATTTTTATGATTTTGCAAAAAACTTACCTGTTGTTATGTAACTGATTCTTTCAATGTTTTATCAATAAAACTACGCTTATATATAAGCACTGTATAAGTAAAAGAATATTACTTTCATTTACTTAATACTATAAGAAAGATATACTTATATATAAGCGAAAATCCAATAAAAATTATATCTCTTATTACTCTTTCATATAGTTGTTTTATTCTTTTTTACAAGGTAAAGATAAGGGTCTTGTACATAGATACCATTCTCTACAATGATATCCATCTTGATTTTTTAGACGTTCTTTTAACTCTGGATATGTGGAAGGTGGTGGAATAATAGCCCACTGATCAGGAGTCCAGTTCGCAGGTGTTACTACATGTTCTCTATCCGATGTTTGAAGTGCATCAATCATACGTAAAATTTCTGGTATATTTCTTCCTGTTGTCTTGGGATAAGTTAAAATAGCTCGAATAACTTGTTTATCATCAATAATAACAACACTTCGAACAGGAGAGGTATCTCCAGATGCAGGTGAAATCATACCATATTTCTTAGCAATAGACATATTCACATCTGAAATAACTGGAAAAGGAACCTCTATGCCAGTCATTTGATAAATATTATAAATCCAAGCCAAATGGGAATATTGACTATCTACACTCAAACCTAGTAAGTACACATTTCTTTGTTGAAAATAAGGAAACATACGAGCAAAAGCAATAAATTCCGTAGTACACACCGGTGTAAAATCTCCCGGATGAGAAAAAAATACAATCCACTTTCCCTTCCAATCTGATAATTTCAAAGGACCCAATGTAGTCATAGCTTGAAAATCCGGCGCCTTATCTCCTATTTGTAATACCTTGTTTTCCATTCTATTCTCTCCTTTTATATTAAAAATCTTATTGCTATTATATTCCCAATCACTACAATTAGTTCCTTCTACTTATTTTTTATCTTTATTCACATCAAAGTCTTCTAAAACTGAAGACGACGAGGACTGATTTGCATTTTATTACAATTATTATTCAGAAATCAACAATTCTAAATAATACCTACAAAAAACGCTAGGAAAATTCCCTAGCGTTTTTTATGATTTCTTATAGAACCTGTTTTAATTGTTACTAATAAAAATTATCCTATGGTAAAGTAAAAACGATCTTCTAATATTTTTGCTTTTTCTTTCGTCAATAAAGCATCTTCCTTAATTCCTTCAAATTGAACTACATAAGTCCAGCGTCCGTAAGGATAAATTCTTTTAATTTTTTCAATTTGAATAATATACGATTTATGACTTCTTAAAAACAAATGAGGAGGTAATTTTTCTTCCAGCTCACTTAACGTTTCCGTAGTACTAAAACGATCTTTTTTAGTAATAATAATAGTTGACCGTTTCTCTCTTTGAATCAAAATAATATCTCTTGGATGAATTACTGCCATTCCTTCTTTATTTCTTAGTAAAATATGTGGCAACACTTCTTTGGGAATAGAAGGAGATAAATCAAGCTTTAATATTTGCATTCTTTGCACGGTTTCTTGTAAACGTTTTAATTGAAACGGTTTAACAATATAATCAAATGCATAAAGTGCAAAAGCCTCTGGCATATATTCTTGATAAGCAGTAATAAAAACAATCATACATTTAGGATCAATATCCGCAATGAGCTTTGCTGCATCAATTCCATTCATTTCTGGCATTTCTACATCCATAAAAACACCATCTGGCCTTACTTCTTCTACCAACTGAATCGCTTCTGTACCATTTTGTGCTTCCCCTACAATAGTAATTCCAGGAACCTTTAAAAGTGCCTTTTTTAAAATATAACGCATTTTTTCTTCATCATCTACAATGATTATCCGAAGCAAAATCACCTCTCCTTTCGAAGGGCTAACGGTTTTTTAAATAATAATTCTTGAAGAAGAAAAGCTCTTTTAAGATCTTTTTTACTCACCATTGTATTTAATTTCGGCAATGATTCCTTCTTATCTACTTGTTGATGACTGAGTGAAGTATGGTCTATCTTTGCTCTCGATTTATTTTTCTCTAAATTTTGAATACGTGAATTTTGTTTAGACTGATGAACAGATTTTATTTTTTTCTTTTTTTTATTTTTAATACTATTATTACTTTCTTGCATATTTTTCATTCTTTATCCTCCTTTTATTGGTTAGAGGAAATATCTTCAATACCTATATTTTCACGCATTTTTGTATCCGCTTTAATATTTTCTAATTGATAAAAATCTAGAACACCTAATTTTCCTTCTCTTAAAGCAACTGCAATAGCTTGTGGAACTTGCGCTTCAGCTTCTACTACTTTAGCTCTCATTTCTTGTACTTTAGCTTTCATTTCTTGTTCCGTAGCAATCGCAATCGCTCTTCGTTCTTCTGCTTTCGCTTGAGCAATTTGTTTATCCGCTTCTGCCTGTTCAATTTGTAATTGAGCTCCAATATTTCTACCTACATCTACATCCGCAATGTCAATAGATAAAATTTCAAATGCTGTACCGGAATCCAATCCCTTGCTTAATACTCGTTCAGAAATCAGATCTGGATTTTCTAATACTTCTTTATGCGTTACAGAACTACCAATAGTTGTTACAATTCCCTCTCCAACACGTGCTAAAACTGTTTCTTCTCCTGCTCCACCCACTAATCGACTAAGGTTTGCTCGAACCGTCACTCTAGCAATCGCCTTGACCTCAATCCCATTTTTAGCCATTGCTGCTACTAAAGGGGTTTCAATAATCTTTGGTTTAACACTCATTCGTACTGCATCTAATACATTTCTACCAGCTAAATCGATAGCTGCTGCACGTTCAAAACTTAATTGTAAGTCTGCTCGATGGGCTGCAATTAAAGCATCAACTACATTATCCACATGTCCACCTGCTAATAAATGTGATTCTAGTTGATTAATGCTTACATTTAAACCTGCTTTAGACGCTTTAATCAATGGTTGCACAATACGTGCAGGACGTACTCTTCGTAAACGCATCCCCACTAATGTAAAAATACTCACTCGAACACCTGCTGCTAATGCAGAAATCCATAATCCTACAGGAACAAAACTAAAAAGCAACGCTAGAATAAATACAACAATCCCAATTAAAATCAAACTCATTGTTTCTGCCATGATTGCCATTATAAACACTCCTTTTATAGTATTTAATAAATTGCTTAAATAAAATTTTTATTATTATTTATTCTAATATAAAAATTATATGGTATTCATACTTTATTGTTTTTTTAATTATACTAATTTTCTCGTATCTTCTTGACTTGATTTTCTTGCTGATGGTTGTCTTGAAAAAGTTCTACTACTATTTTATTTTCAGAA
Organism: Candidatus Epulonipiscium sp.; assembly: GCA_012524135.1. Lineage (GTDB taxonomy): Bacteria > Bacillota > Clostridia > Lachnospirales > JAAYNZ01 > JAAYNZ01. Next base: position 23,706 of record JAAYSE010000008.1, read on the forward strand.
ACGCTAACAACAATCACTTTTTGATTCGTAGGAATAAAAGAACCATTTGACAAAACATCTAAACGAACTCCATTAAAATCTACACTACCTGACGGTCTAAGAGGAGTTACTGTCCTACCTACTTTCCCAATAAAATATTCTATATCATTATATTCTGGTTTTTCTTTTTGAAGTGTATCTCGTAAAATCAAAGAATGATAAAATTGCTTTTGTGTTGCCCAACGAATAATAATAGAAAAAATAACGGTCAAAAAAATTGCGATGATTAAAAACATCAAAATTCCTTGTAATACAGTTTGTGCTGTCAAAACTATACCAATGATAATGGATACCACTCCTAAGGTACCAAAAATTCCAAATCCAGGTATAAAAATTTCAACAGTTAACAAAAAAATTCCTACAATTAATAATCCAATAACTAAATAATTCATTTTTACACTCCTTTCTTATATAGAATATGTTATCTCTATCGTATCTTAAAAGTCGTGATTTTACAAGGGTTTTGGTCTATCTTATACAAATTCCTGTTTCAATTGTCACCCTCACCTTGTTTAGGAATTTGTATATGGACAACGGTCATACCTTCATGTTCTTTTACATGAATAGTACCATGATATTGGTCTATAATTTTTTTTACAATATATAACCCCATTCCTCGTCCTTCTTTTTGTTTTGTTGTATACCCTGCTTTAAACCATTTTTCCCAAGCACTATAATCTGGTGAAACTCCTGTATTACTAACCATAAATTCAAAATTAGTAAGAGTTTCTTTAATATGAACAATTAATTTTTTATCTCCCTTTCCCCATGTCGCCGCCTCTAGGCCATTATCTATTAAATTTCCTAAACACCTACATATTTCCCAAGCTGGAACTGTAAGATCCTGTAAACTAGATTGAATCATCGTTTGATAATGCACTTCTTTTTTTTGAGCATCATAAGATTTGGCTTGCAATAATGCATTAATAGCCGGATGAACTGTTTTAATATTTTTACTTAGGTTTCCAATGTCTCCATATAAAGTATGAAGATACGAAGCTACTTCCTCATATTCTTTCATTTCTACAAGACTATATAATATTTGAAGATGGTTTAAAAAATCATGACGCTGTGAACGTAAATCTCTATTTAAAAGATTAATATTATAATATGCTTCTTTATACATATTCGATTGTTCCCACCACCACAAAAACTCCTTAAAATCCTTCCAAGTAATATAACTATTATATAGTATGATAATAATAAGAAATATTAATAAAAAATCTGGTTTATTAAATACATTTTGTTGAATATAACCTAAATGAAGTAATATGCGATTGATTAAAAGAAGGACAATAGCTATCCATTGAACCATATGAAGTAAAAATAAGATCTTTTGAATTTTGGAAATAGAAATTTCTTTTTTCATATGGTCTCTCCTTTACTAAATATTTATTATCTATATTAATATTCATTTTTATCATGAAAATAATTCTGTATTATGAACTATAAAATATAGAAGTACAATTTATATACTAACCCTTTCTTAGTATACTATAAATGGAAAATAAGTGCTATATTTTTCACAAGGTTTGTAAAAGAAAAAGGTTCCATCTCGCTTTCATAAGATGAAACCATCTATAAAATTTTAAACAAAGCATAGGACAAGTTAAAAATGAATATATTGTCTACAGGCACATAATTACTGAAAGAGGGGGTTCTATGACCAAACATTCTCTTATTGGAGGCGCTATCATCTTAACAATTGCTAGTTTTATTACTCGGATTTTAGGTTTTATATATCGAATTTATATGTCTCGTTTAATTGGTGCAGAAGGAATGGGTTTATTTCAACTCATTTTCCCTATTTATATGCTTGGATATACTCTTTCTTCTTCAGGTATTTCTGTAGCTGTTTCTAAATTAGTAGCGGAAGAAAATGCGAAAAGAAATCCTGCAAATGCTCGAAAAATTTTACGTCTTTCATTATTAGTAGCTGTAGGCATTGCTTGGATTTTTATGATGATCGTACTATTAAAAGCACAACAAATTTCCACCTATATTCTAAAAGATACACGAACAACTTTAGCCTTAGGAATCCTAGGATTATCTGTTCCTTTTATGGCTGCTGCTTCCATGTTAAAAGGATATTTTTATGGTCTGCAAGAAATGGATAAACCAGCAGTCGCTCAAGTATTTGAACAACTCATGCGTATGATCACTATTTATTTAATTGCTGACTGGTTTATTCCTAAAGGCATCACCTACGCTTGCGCTATGGCTGCAATAGGAATGACAGTAGGAGAATTTATTTCTTTTAGCTATACTTATATATGTTACAAGCAATACCAAAAAAAACAAGATTCATTTAAACAAAAATTTTCATCCTTAACAACCAAAAAAGGATTATACGCTATTCTTGCTATTGCCATGCCCATCACTTTAAATCGAGGATTTTCATCTATCCTACAAAGTATTGAAACCATCATGCTTCCTACTAGACTACAATTATTTGGTTATTCCTATGCAGAAACAATTGGTTTATATGGACAATTTTCTGGTATGGCAATGCCACTGATTTTTTTCCCTTCTATTTTAACTACTTCACTAGCTATGACTTTAATTCCTACAATTTCTGAAGCGAAAGCAATTAAAAATACTCGTCAAATCCAATATTCAACATCAAAATCTTTACAAATTGCATCTCTTATTGGAATGGGTGCAGCTTGTTTATTCATTCTTTTTTCTCACTCCTTAGGAAAACTTATTTATCGTCAAGAAGAAGTAGGAACTATCTTATATTCACTTTCTTGGCTATGCCCTTTTTTATATTTTCAACAAACTTTATCCGGTGTATTAAACGGATTAGGTGAACAAATAGCTAGCTTTCGTCATACTATATCAGGAGCACTTCTTCGAATGACGATGATTTATTTTATTGTTCCTTTGCTAGGATTACAAGGATTAATTTGGTCTTTACTGGTTAGTACCATTTGGGTAACTGGCTTGCATTTAAAAAGAGTACTACAAAAAACTCATCTAACTTTTGATCTTAGTAATTGGATTTTAAAACCTATCCTAGCATCTATTGGTGCAGCATTCATCACTCAACCCATTCAAAAACATTTTATTATGCTACATTTCCCTTTTGAATTCAGTATTATTTTATCCATTGCATTCTTAGGTATTATTTATCTTCTTATGATCATTGCATTAGGTTGTTTTTCTAAAGAAGATATAAATAAGATAAGAAAAAATTTATAACTCTTATTTTTGATATAAATTATACGGTGTTTCTTGATATACATAATAGTTGAGCCAATTAGAAAATAATAAATTAGCATGTCCTCGCCATCTAACTAAAGGATATTTTGTAGGATCATCTTGTGGAAAATAATATTGGGGTACTTGAATATCCAATCCTTTTTCAAGATCTCGTAAATATTCTTCCTTTAAAGTTAATGGATCATATTCCGAATGCCCTGTAATAAAAATTTGTTTTTTATCTTTAGAAATAACCAAATAAACTCCTGCTTCTTTTGAAGTAGATAAAATCTCTAATTCAGATATTTTTTCTATATCCTCTTCTCGGACTTCTGTATGACGAGACTGTGGTACATAAAAAACATCATCAAAACCTCGGAGAAGTTGTTCCTGAGGTTTTTTTAATATATGTGGAAAAACTCCAAACATTTTTTGTGGCAACGGATATTTGGGTACACCATAGTGATAATATAATCCCGCTTGCGCTCCCCAACAGATATGCAAAGTAGATGTTACATGAAATTTGGACCATTCCATAATTTGCTTTAACTCATCCCAATAAGTTACATCATCAAAATGCAAATGCTCAATCGGAGCTCCTGTAATAATCATACCATCAAATTTTTCATGTTTGATATCATCAAACGTTTTATAAAATGTCAACAAATAATCTTTAGATGTATTTTTACTATTATGAGTTTTGGTATGAAGTAAAGTAATTTCTATTTGTAAAGCTGTATTACCTAATAATCTTAAAAGCTGCGTTTCTGTTATTTGTTTTAAAGGCATTAAATTTAAAATTACAATTTTTAATTCACGAATATCTTGACGAATAGCTCGATTTTCATCCATAATGAAAATATTTTCTTTTTTTAAAATCTCTGCTGCTGGTAATTGATCTGGTATTTTAATAGGCATTTTATTCACCTTTTCTTTATTTATTTATTTTTATTTATTTTAAACTCTTTTGTTATATACATAACTATTTACAATTCTTTTATTGTAGCAGAATTAAAGATTAAATGCTATATTTTCAATTTTTTATTATATTTCGTAAATCTTAAGATGTAATTACTACAATCATTTTATACCGACTTATAAAAATTTATTTTTCTATGATTTTAAAAGTAAATCCATGATTTAATCTATAATTTACATACAAACTTCTATAATTGATATTCTTTATCATTATTTCCCTTTTACTATCTTTTATCATATTTGAATTTTCTGAATAAATAGTTTAATATAATGTTAAAGGGTAAAAAATTACTTCCATCTTATGTGGCTTGAATATAAAAAACATAAGATTGGTTACACTTAAGAAAAGTACTATTTTTAATAAGTACTAAAAAATAACGGAGGTGCTATTTATGTTTAACATGATTCCTTTTGGAAGAGGTCGAAGACATGGTTTAACAAATTGGGATGATTTTTTTAATGATGACTTTTTTTCTCCCATGACATCTATGAGTCATATCTTTCGAGCAGATATCAAAGAAACAGATACGACTTATGAAGTAGAAGTAGATGTTCCTGGTATGGATAAGAAAGATATTCAAATCCATTACATCAATAATCAACTCATTGTTCAAGGAAAACGTTCTGCTGATACAGAAGTAAAAGAAGAAAACTATATTCGTCGTGAAAGAAATTTTGGAGAATTTAGGCGTTCCTTTTATGTAGATAATGTCGATGAAGAAAAAATTAATGCCACCTTTAAAGATGGTGTATTAAAAATTTCTCTTCCAAAAATAGAAACTGAATTACCAAAAGGACGACAAATAGATATTGATTAAAAAATAGCTTCTAAAATATAAAATTTAAAATAGGTATATGGCTTTTTGTTGTAATCTGTAATCCTGTAAACAACAAAGCTATATACCTATTTTTTTAAACTCCAATTTTAAATCTTTCTATTTTCTATTTTAATACCAACCTCTGAGTTTCATTACATCTGCTACTTTTTTTACGGAATGCATATAAGCTGCTTTTCGAACCGTTGTTTTATACTCTTCTTGTATTTTCCAAATATCATTAAAAGCATTTACCATAGCGATCTCTTCTTTTTCTTGAACTTCCTCTTCTCCCCAATAATAGCCGTACAAGTTTTGTACCCATTCAAAGTAAGAAACCGTTACTCCACCTGCATTCGTAAGAATATCAGGAGTTACCGTAATTTTCCTACTTTCTAAAATCTCATCTGCTTTTGGTGTTAAAGGTCCATTTGCAGCTTCACAAACTAATTTAGCTTGAATCATTTTTGCTACCTCTGCTGTCACCGCATTTTCTAAGGCAGCTGGAATTAAAATATCCACAGAAAGCTTCCAGAAATCTTCCATAGTAATTTCTTGAGCTTTAGGATAATCCACCAAATCCCCTTTTTCATCCATATATGATTTTAAATCCTCATAATCAAGACCTTGATCGTTGTATAAAGCATAAGTCCCTTTTTCTTTCGTCCATTCTGCAATAGCGACCACTTTAGCTCCTTGTTCTTGACAATTTTTCACTGTATAACTTCCTACATTACCAAATCCTTGAACAGCTACTTTAGCCTGATCCATAGAAATACCTAATTTTTTAGCAGCCTCTCTAGCTATGACCGCTACACCAAAACCTGTAGCTTCTGTTCTACCTTTAGAGCCGCCCCAATCTACTGGTTTTCCTGTAAGAACTCCCACTGCATGATGACCTGTTAATTTATTATATTCATCTACCATCCAAGCCATAATTTGTCCATTCGTATTTACATCCGGTGCTGGAATATCAATTTTTTCACCTAAATATTTATAAAGTCCATCAATATATCCTCTGGATAACCTTTCTAATTCTCCCTTTGAAAGATCTTTGGGATCAACACAGATTCCACCCTTTCCTCCCCCATAAGGAATACCTGTCACACAACATTTAAACGTCATCCAAACGGATAACGCTTTTACTTCATCTAAATTAACACCAGGATGGAATCGAATTCCACCTTTGGCTGGACCAATAGCGTCATTATGAACTGAACGATAACCTTTAAAAACCTTTACTGTACCATCGTCCATTTTTACAGGAATAGAAATTTCAATCACACGAAGTGGGTCTTTTAAGATTTCATATACAGCTGGATCTAAATTTAAAGCATCACAAGCTAATTTCACTTGTTTTTGAGCATTTTGTAGCGGATTTAAATTTTCATTTTTCATTTTTACCCCTCCTAGTTATCACTTTACTTTAAAAAATAATCTTCTTTATTCTCCTTAAATTAGTATCTATTATAAACACAAGTACCATTTAATTATATTGAATTATAACATAAAATCTTTTTTTTAGAAAGTCAGAAATGAAACTTTTTAAAATTAAAATTTCTTTTTCATATTATATATAACTAATTCCAAACCACTAGTAAACTTCTATTACATTCAATAATCTCTGATTTTAAGTATACTTTATCGAATACTATTATATTATCACAATCTATCTATGTTTTATAAATTATGCAAGTTTTTTATTGTTTACTTTCTTATTGCTGAACTATAAAAAGATACATTCACTCGATAAAACTTCTTTATTTTCATTGGCTTTTGAAAGAGACATTGCATGAAATAAAATCTTTTCTTTTGTAGCCTCTTTGCGTAATATATTGCAAGTTATTTGACCTGCATTAAGGACTAAAATTCGATCGCATATTCCCAAAATCTCTTCTATATCCGAAGATATAAATATAATGGATGCTCCTTTTCTAATTAAATCTACCATACAATTATAAATATCTGTTTTAGAAGCAATATCAATACCTCGTGTTGGTTCATCCATAATATATATTTTTAATCGACTCATCATCCAACGAGCTATTGCCATCTTTTGCTGATTTCCTCCACTATAGGTCCATAATAAATCTTCTGGCTTTCCAGGTTTAATACTTAATTTTCGAACGTACTCACCAGTTACATCCCCTAAAATATAATAATCAATTACTTGTTTGTTTGCAAATCGTTTAAGTGAAGAAATAGAAATATTCTCTTGAAGATTTAAACACCCAAAAACCGAATTATTAAGACGATCCTCTGGAATTAAAGCAATTCCTGCTCGAATCGCATCACTTGGATTTTTAATTGTAACAAATTTATCATTTACTTTAATCCTACCTTTTGAATAATTTTCTACGCCAAATAAACATTTTGCTAATAAAGATCGTCCAGATCCCATTAAACCTGTAATCCCCAAGATTTCTCCTTTTTTTAATTGAAAACTGATGTTTTTCAGAATATTGTTAAAATAAAGATTGTCTACAGATAATATGGTCTTTCCTAATTCTACTTCAAGTTTGGGATAACATTTTTTATCTTTTGACATACACAACATTTCAATAATATGTTCATCCTTCATTTCTTTTACTTTTTTTGTTCCAGTAATTTTCCCTTGATAAAGAACTGTAACTCTATCTCCCAAAATCTTAATTTCTTCTAATAAGTGCGTAATATAAAAAATAGCTTTCCCCTTTTGTTTTAAATCTTCAATAATCCTATATAAAATCTCTTTTTCAATGGAAGTAAAAGAAGCCGATGGTTCATCAAATATAATAATTTCTGCATCTGAAACATAGGCTTTAATAACTTCTATTAAATGCTTTTGTGCAAAACCTAATTTTCTTACGGGTGTATATATATCTAAGTCAATACCCAATTTCGAAAAAAGTACTTCACAATCATAATAAAGTTTATTAAAATCTACTGATTTAAATACTTTATTTGTATAAGGCATACGATCTGCAAAAACATTTTCTGCAACCGTTAAATTAGGATACAAAGCAACATCTTGTAATGCATAATGAATTTTCATTTTTTTAGCTTCATAAACAGAATGAATACAAACTTCTTGATCATGAAAAAAAATATGTCCACTATCACTTTTTACAATTCCACTAATAATCTTCATAATCGTTGATTTTCCTGATCCATTCTCTCCTACAATAATATGTACTTCTCCAGAATATAAATCTAGATTAATATCACATAAAGCAAAATCCTCACTAAAATATTTATTAATATCTTTCAATACAAGTATAGGATGTTTCATAGTAGCCCCCCCTGCCATTCCCTAAATACTAGTATTTGAACTTCTATTATACATGTCCTTCAAAAGCATCAATCGATGTAAAAAGCTGAATATTATTATTAAAAATTATATTTTTATAACGATCATCTATTCGTGAATTCGTAATAATCTTATCTCCTATATTCTGTGCTTTATCTACTTTATAAAAAGCATATTTTTCAAAAGCTTCTGCAGTAAATACTAAAATTCGTTCCCTTGCATTATGAGATGCTTCTTGAATTAAAGACGCTTTATCTATACTAGAAACGGTAATATCTAATTGATCAGTAATTCCATCTACTTCAATAAAAATTTTAGATACAAAAAACTTTTTAAGGTTATTAATTGTTAATGTTCCAAAAACCGCATGATGACGGAAATCAATATCTCCGCCTAAAAGTACAACTTTTATAGTTTTAGAAGAAGAAATTTCACTCGCTAATAAAATATCATTGGTAAGAATAGTAATATTATTTTTATTGATTAATTTTTTAGCAATACAACGATTAATGATCCCATTCGTAAGCATAATAACATCACCATCATTGATCATTTGTACCGCAATATCAGAAATTTCATTATAATCTGCCGGATCTCCATCAATCATATCCAAAAAGTCTTCCTCTTCTTCTTCATTTAAAACTGCCCCCCCATGAGTTCTAGTTAAAAACCCTTCTTTCTCTAACTTCTCTAAATCTCGTCGAATAGTTACCTCAGAAACATTTAACATCGTACTAAGCGCACTGACTTCAGCCTGATGGTTTTCTAATATATAATTTTTTATAATTCGGATTCGTTCAATCGCAAACATTATGACGCACATCCCTTATAATGATGATCACTTAAAATATATTCCTTTTTATTTAGTATATATGAATTAAACAATAAACACAATAGAAAAGGAGAAAAAGCAAATTGTTTGGTCACAAACATAAGTAATCGAAATTATACAAACACTGCTTGTCTCTTTTACTTCAACATATAGTATATATTTTCTCTATTTTTTTCATTTTTTTTATGCATTATATTGACTACGCTTTAATTTTATGATATGATTCAATCATCAAACGAAAGTAATCGAATGATTTTAAGTATTTTACCTTTCGTTTATGTTCGTTTGATATACTTTAGTTACTTTTATATTTAAAAATTCAAAAGGGGTGTATCGTATGAAATGGAAAAAGTACATTGCAATGATGCTTGCTAGTGTGATGGTAATTTCTCTTAGTGCCTGTCAAAGTGGGGGGGATAATAGCCAGCTTGTAGGTGTATCGATGCCTACTAAATCTTCACAACGTTGGATTCAAGATGGAGATAATATGAAAAAACAATTAGAGGATAAAGGATATAAAGTAGATCTACAATATGGAGAAGACAGTGTAGATAATCAAGTATCTCAAATTGAAAATATGATCGCCAAAGGAGCTAAAGTTTTAGTTATTGCCTCCATTGATGGTGAAGCACTAACCGATGTATTACAAAAAGCTGCAGATAATGGAATTAAAACCATTGCCTATGATCGATTAATTCGTAATTCAGAACACGTTAGTTATTATGCAACCTTTGATAATTTTGAAGTAGGAGTACAACAAGCAAATACTATTGTAGAAGGTTTAGATCTTGAAAATCAAACAGGACCCTTTAATATTGAATTATTCGGAGGATCTCCTGATGATAATAATGCATACTTCTTTTATGATGGCGCTATGTCTGTATTACAACCTTATATCGACAGTGGTAAACTTGTTATCAAAAGTGGTCAAACAGGAATGGATAAAGTATCTACTTTACGTTGGGATGGTGCCACTGCACAAGCTAGAATGGACAATATTTTAAGCGCTCATTATACTAGCGATACTATACATGCTGTATTGTCTCCTTATGATGGCATTTCTATCGGTATTATTTCATCCTTAAAAAGTCTTGGCTATGGTACAGATAATAAAAAAATGCCTATCGTATCCGGACAAGATGCTGAAATTCCTTCTATTAAATCTATTATTGCCGGCGAACAATATTCAACTATATTTAAGGATACCCGAATTTTAGCTGAAAAATGTGTAACAATGGTAGATGCTATTTTTAAAGGTACCGAACCCGAAATCAACGATACAGAAACTTATGATAATGGAAAAATTATAGTCCCTTCTTATTTATGTGATCCTATACCTGTAGATCAGACAAACTACAAAGAAGTATTGATCAATTCTGGTTATTATACAGAAGATGATTTGAAATAAATATCCATAGGTCTATCTACCATAATATTTTACATCTTTTATACTATTATGATAGATATGACCTCTCCTTATCTCATTTTATTGATTAAAAAAATCTAACTCTACAGATATCTACGTTCATAATTTTACTATCTTTTAAGAAGTAGTTATAACATAATATCACTCTCATTGTATACTCTGTTTCATTCTATACTCTATTTTATACTCTAAGTAAAAAATAATATAGATACTTATATGACTATCCTATCTATATTAAATATGATAAGAAGGAGCATTGGCTATGTCTAACTATATTTTAGAAATGAACCATATCACAAAAACATTTGGCAGCCTAAAGGCTCTTGATGATGTTAACTTAAAAATCAAAGCTGGCGAAATCCATGCTCTTGTAGGAGAAAATGGTGCCGGGAAATCTACACTAATGAATATACTCAGTGGTGTATATCCCCATGGTTCTTATACAGGAGAAATCTTATTTAAAGAAAAAGAATGTCGATTTAAAGATATTCGAGATAGTGAAAAATTAGGAATTGTTATTATACATCAAGAATTAGCTTTAATCCCTTATCTATCTATTGCCGAAAATATTTTTTTAGGAAACGAACGAGCAAAATCTGGAATTATTGATTGGGATGAAACCCGCCTAAAAGCTAAAGAACTATTAGGCACCGTAGGATTAACAGAAGATCCAACCACTTTAATCAGTAATCTTGGAGTTGGGAAACAACAACTGATTGAAATATCAAAAGCACTCTCCAAAGATGTAAAATTATTGATTTTAGATGAACCTACAGCTGCTTTAAATGATGAAGATAGTGATAAGTTACTAAATCTTATCTTAGAATTAAAAGAGAAAGGTGTTACCTCTATATTAATTTCCCATAAGCTAAATGAAGTTTCTAAAGTAGCGGATCAAATTACAATCCTTCGTGATGGTAAAACCATCTCTACCCTTACTAAAGGTGTCGATGAAATTAATGAAGATATTATTATTAAAGGAATGGTTGGTCGTGATATGTCTGATCGTTTTCCTCCTCGAAAACCAAAAATTGGTGATCTTTTATTTGAAGTAAAAGATTGGACTGTATATCATCCTCAAAATAGTGATAGAAAAGTAATTAATAATATACATTTTAATCTTCGAAAAGGCGAAATTATTGGTTTTGCTGGACTTATGGGTGCTGGTCGAACTGAACTAGCAATGAGTTTATTTGGTAAATCTTATGGTCAAAATATTTCAGGAACTGCTTATATCAATAACAAAAAAGTAGAATTAAATACAGTAAGTCAAGCTATCAAACATGGTCTTGCCTATGTTACAGAAGATCGAAAAACTTATGGTTTAATACTCATTGACACTATTAAAAACAATATTTCCATAACAAACTTGAAAAAAGTAAGTAAAAATAATATCATTAATGAACAGAAAGAAAATCTAGTGATAGAAAAATATCGTGAAAAATTTAATATTAAATCCTCTAGTATATTGCACCAAGCAGGACAACTTAGTGGAGGTAATCAACAAAAAGTAGTCCTTAGTAAATGGATCTTTGCTGAACCGGATATTCTGATTCTTGACGAACCCACTCGTGGTATTGATGTGGGGGCGAAATATGAAATGTATACCATTATTAACCAATTGGCTAATGAAGGAAAAGGAATTATCTTTATTTCTTCTGAAATGGTAGAGTTGCTTGGTATATGTGATCGAATTTATGTGGTTAATGAAGGAGAAATTGCTGGAGAGCTTCTTCGTTCAGAAGCTACCCAAGAAAATATCATGAAATGTATTATGAATCATAGTAGGGGGGAACAACATAATGAATTTTGAAAAACAAAAGCAGAGCAACACTTTTCCATTAAAACCTAATCAAAAAGATAAAACAATGAATTTTGAAAAACTAACATCTATTCTCAAAAATAACATTCGACAATATGCCATGGCTTTAACCTTAGTACTAATTATGATACTATTTCAAATTTTAACCAATGGTGTATTATTTAGTCCTATCAATATTACTCACTTAATTCAACAAAATAGCTATGTTTTAATTTTAGCAGTCGGCATGCTTTTGATAATTCTTACCGGAAATGTAGATTTATCTGTAGGTTCTACAGCTGCTTTTATTGGAGCTGTCGGTGCCATCTTTATGATTAAAATGAATATCTCTGTACCGATAGCTATTTTACTCTGTTTGATTATAGGTGCTTTAGTTGGAGCATGGCAGGGATATTGGATTGCTTATGTCAAAATACCTTCTTTTATTGTTACTTTAGCTGGGATGTTAGTATTTAGAGGTTTAACTATGGTTATATTAAAAGGTCAAACATTAGCACCATTTGAAAAATCATTTCAATTTATAGCTAGTGGTTTTTTACCTGAATCCATTAAAATTGGAAATTTAAATTTTATCGCTATTTTAGTCGGTATTCTTCTATCTTTATTATTTATTTTTTTAGAATTTTCCAATATCAAAAATAAAAAGAAATATAATTTTGAAACCTTACCACTTGGTTTCACTATCACTAAAATTATTATCATTATTATTGGTATTAATTTACTTACTTATAACCTAGCAGCTTATAAAGGAATTCCTGTAGTTCTTGTTCTTATTATTAGCTTAATTGTTATCTATACTTTTATCACACAGAAAACTATTGCTGGAAGACATATTTACGCAGTAGGTGGAAATGAAAAAGCAGCAAGATTATCTGGAATTAAAACTCATCGTGTACTCTTTTGGGTATATGTAAATATGGGTGTATTAGCAGCCTTAGCTGGTCTCGTAGTAGCTGGACGGTTAAATGCTGCTACACCAAAAGCAGGTACCAACTTTGAATTAGATGCTATCGCATCCTGTTTTATCGGTGGTGCATCATCCACCGGAGGAATTGGTAAGATTATTGGTGCAATCATCGGTGCCTTAGTCATGGGTGTTCTGAACAATGGTATGTCTATCATGGGTGTTGGTATCGACTGGCAACAAACCATTAAAGGGTTAGTATTACTAGCTGCTGTTGCATTTGACGTATATACAAAATCCAAAACAAATGGAGAATAAGCATTTCAAAAACTTACTTTTAAACCAAAAATTTTATAGATGTCTAAGTTCAATCTCTAATCTCTTAGACATCTATAAAATCTATTTTATCCCCTCATTGTCTCCTCTAAAGAAGCTCCTGGAGCCACCATAGGAAATACTTTATCATCTTTTTCAATTTGACAATCAACAATCACTGGTCTTTTTTCTGCCAATGCTTGTTTTAATACAGGTTCTACTTCTTCTAATGTTGTAATTCGTAAACCAACTGCTCCAAAAGCTTCCGCCAATTTAACAAAATCAGTATCCCGATCGATATTGGTATTCGAATAACGTTGTCCATAAAACATATCTTGCCATTGTCGAACCATCCCTAATACTTGGTTATTCATAATAATCACAATCAGTGGAAGATTATACTCTACTGCTGTCGCTAGTTCGTTACAATTCATGCGAAAACTTCCATCTCCTGCGATATTTACTACTTGCTTATTTGGACAACCAATCTGAGCTCCTATACACGCTCCAAACCCGTATCCCATTGTTCCTAATCCTCCAGAAGAAAGAAATGTTCGTGGTTCTGTAAATTGATAATACTGTGCTGCCCACATTTGATGCTGTCCTACCTCTGTAGTTACAATAGCTTTTCCTTCTGTTAAGTCATATAATTTTTCAATTACATAAGGAGCTGTTACACGATCTTTTCTATATTTCAAGGGATATTTTATTTTCCAATCTTGTATCTGTCTCATCCATTCAGAATGTTCTTGCTGAGTCAATCTTTGATTTAAGAGAGACAAAACTTCTTTTACATCTCCTATCATAGAACAATAAGCTTTGATATTTTTATTAATTTCAGCGGGATCAATATCAATATGAAGAATCTGAGCATGGGGAGCAAATTCTTCTGCCTTACTGATTACTCGATCACTAAATCGAGCTCCTACAGCAATTAAAAGGTCACATTCCATCATTCCTTTATTGGACGTCATAGAACCATGCATTCCTACCATACCAGTATAATAGGAATGAGTAGCCGGAAAACCTCCTTGCCCCATTAAACTACAAGTAACAGGTGCTTCTAACTTTTCTGCAAATTCCACTAATTCTTTTGATGCCTTAGCGTGAATAATACCTCCCCCTGCATAAACAAAAGGCTTCTTTGATTGTTCAATCATTTTTTTAACCTTTTCTATCCTTTTTTCTGTTATATAATCTGTATCCGTTATTATAGGTTTAGGATTTTGATAAGTATAGGTGGCAACTTGAGCAGTAATATCCTTAGGTATATCAATAAGAACAGGACCTGGGCGACCTTCCCTTGCAATATAAAAAGCATTGCGAATCGTATTAGCCAAATCACAAATATCTTTTACCATATAATTATGCTTAGTAATAGGCATCGTAATACCCGTGATATCTACTTCCTGAAAACTATCTTTCCCTAATAAAGATACCGCTACATTCCCTGTAATAGCAACCATAGGAATAGAATCCATATATGCTGTAGCAATACCTGTTACTAAATTAGTAGCTCCTGGACCAGAAGTAGCAATACAAACCCCTACTTTTCCGGTAGCTCTAGCATATCCATCCGCCGCATGTGCAGCCCCTTGTTCATGCGACGTCAAAATATGGCGAATTTCATTTTGATGTTGATAAAGAGCATCATAAATATTTAAAACTGCTCCTCCTGGATATCCAAAAACGGTATCCACTTTTTGCTCTTTTAAGCATTCGATGATGATTTCTGCTCCTGTAAGTTTCAATCCATCATCTCCTTTCTGTAGTGTCTTATACTTTTCTATTTATACTTCCTCTAATACTTATTTTACAATAGCTCCTGTATTAGCTGAGGTTACTAATCGTGCATAACGGGCTAAATATCCTGTTTTAATCTTTGGTTCTTTCGGTACCCAATGTTGTTTTCTTTTTGCTAATTCCTCTTGGGAAACTTCTAAAGTAATCGTACCTTTTACCATATCAATAGAAATTAAATCTCCATCTTGTACTAATGCAATAGGTCCCCCTTCCGCTGCCTCTGGGGAAATATGACCTATAGAAGCTCCTCGAGTAGCTCCACTAAATCTTCCATCTGTAATAAGAGCCACATCTTTATCAAGTCCCATACCTGCTAAAGCAGAAGTTGGAGATAACATTTCTCGCATACCTGGTCCTCCTTTTGGACCTTCATAACGAATGACAACAACCGATCCTTTTTGAATTTTTCCTTCTATAATCGCTTGATTCACTTCTTCTTCCGAATCAAAGACTTGAGCAGGTCCTTGATGTTGTAACATTTCTTTCGCTACCGCTGATCTTTTTACCACACAGCCATCTGGCGCTAAATTTCCCTTAAGAACCGCAATTCCTCCCGTCATACTATATGGATTATCCATCGATCGAATAACTTCAGGATTTCGATTTACTATATCCTGAATATTTTCTTTTACTGTTTTCCCTGTAATCGTCATTACATCGGTATGGAGTAAATTCTTTTTGGATAATTCTTTCATTACCGCAGCTACTCCTCCTGCATGATACAAATCTTCCACATGATGATGACCTGCCGGACTAAGTTTACAAAGATTGGGGGTCTTTTCACTAATTTCATTCGCCATATCTAAATTTAACTCAACCCCCGCTTCATAAGCAATAGCTGGTAAGTGTAACATACTATTCGTACTACATCCCAAAGCCATATCCACTGTAAGGGCATTCGCAAACGCTTCTTTTGTCATAATATCTCGTGGTTTTATATCTTTCTCTAACACATCCATTACCGTCATTCCTGCTTTTTTTGCTAAGCGGATCCGTTCTGCATAAACCGCTGGAATAGTTCCATTTCCAGGTAACCCAAGTCCTAATACTTCTGTAAGGCAATTCATACTATTGGCCGTAAACATTCCTGAACAAGATCCACATCCAGGACAAGCATATTTTTCACAAGCATGAAGTTCTGCTTCTGTCATTTTACCCGCTGTAACAGCCCCAACTGCTTCAAATACAGTAGATAAACTAGAATGAGAAGAACTTTGTCCATCCTTTCCTGCTAACATAGGACCTCCGCTTACCACCACTGTTGGAATATTAAGTCGAGCTGCTGCCATAAGCATTCCAGGCACTACTTTATCACAATTAGGTACCATAACCAAAGCATCAAAGCCGTGCGCCATAGCCATCGTTTCAATACAATCCGCAATCAACTCACGAGAAGCTAAAGAATAATGCATTCCCATATGTCCCATAGCAATCCCATCACACACAGCAATAGCAGGAAACTCAATGGGTGTTCCTCCTCTCATTCGTACCCCAGCTTTTACCGATTCTACAATAGTATCTAAATGAATATGACCTGGTACAATTTCATTTTGTGAATTTACAATTCCAATTAAAGGTTGTTGAATTTCTTCATCCGTATATCCCAGTGCTTTTAATAACGAACGATGAGGAGCCCGCTCTATCCCTTTTTTAACTCGATCACTTCTCATAAGCATTTCCTTTCTGTTTTCTTTTTTCTATTGGATATATAAATATCCTTCTCATACATTAAAATACTTGATATAACTATCTCAAAATATCTTCAATTGAAATAGATAAACATAGAATAGATAAAAACAACCTTATGATAGTCCAATTAGCATTCCTTGATTTTGAGCATAATCATGGAATAATTTTAATAATTTCTTGGTAATAGGACCACAACTTCCATTTCCAATTACTCTTCCATCCACATTGGTAACTGCAATAACTTCTGCCGCTGTTCCTGTTAAGAAACATTCATCTGCATTATAAACATTAAAAAGAGTAAATTCCTTTTCATACACTTCGTAACCTGCTTCTTTGGCCAATTCTATAACACTTAATCTAGTAATCCCATCTAAAATTCCTACATGAATAGGTGGAGTATAGATAACACCATCTTTAATAATAAAAATATTATCTCCTGTACATTCTGTTACCATTCCATCATGATCTAACATTAATGCCTCTGCCGCTCCCGCACGATTGGCTTCAATTTTTGCCAAAATATTGTTTAAATAGTTTAAAGACTTTACTTGAGGATCGACAATAGTAGCCTTATTTCTACGTTGGCTAGCTGTTATAATCGGCATACCCTTTTCATACATTTCTTCAGGATATAAAGAAATCGTAGATGCAATACAAAAAACAGTAGGTTTTACACAATTCGTAGGACTTAATCCTAAATCCCCTGCTCCCCTCGTTACAACAAGACGAATATACGCATCTCTTAACTGATTTTGTCTACATGTTTCCAAAACTACTTCGGTTAACTCCTCTTTCGATAAAGGAATTTCTAAAAAAATGGCTTTGGCTGCTGCAAAAATACGATTTATATGTTCTTCTAATCGAAAAACTCTTCCATTATAAGCACGAATTCCTTCAAAAACTCCATCCCCATATAATACCCCATGATCAAAAACCGATACTTTTGCTTCTGATTTTTTAACAAATTCTCCATTTAAATAAATCATTAATTCTGATGGCATATAAGTCCCTCCATTATTTTAATTTTTTATTTTTACTTCTTATACATTTTCTACTACCAATTGTCCCATTTTTTTTGTACCCACTTGTTTCATTCCTGCACTCATAATATCGCCTGTTCGATATCCTTGTTTTAACACTTCTATTACTGCATTTTCAATGGTCTTTGCCTCTTTCTCTAATTGAAAAGAATACCGTAACATCATAGCTCCTGATAAAATGGTGGCTAGAGGATTTGCTTTATCTTGCCCAGCAATATCTGGTGCCGAACCATGAATAGGTTCATACATACCAAAACTGCCTTTTCCTAAACTCGCAGAAGGTAACATACCGATAGATCCTGTAATCATACTTGCTTCATCCGATAAAATATCTCCAAACATATTGGTCGTTAAAAGGACATCAAATTGTTTAGGATTTCGAACCAATTGCATGGAGGCATTATCTACATAAAGATGATTTAGTTCTACTTCTGGATATTCTTTTGCTACTTCTTCTACGACAGCTCTCCATAATCTAGAAGATTCTAAAATATTTGCTTTATCTATACTCGTTACTCTTTTATCTCGTTTCATAGCAATGTCAAAAGCAACTTGTGCAATACGTTCTATTTCCTCTTTACTATAAGCTTCTGTATCGTAAGCTTCTTCACCATATTTTCCTTGACGCCTACCTCGTTCTCCAAAATAAATGCCCCCCGTTAATTCACGAACGACCATTAGGTCTAATCCACCTTCTACTAAATCTGGTCGAAGTGTGCAAGCATCTTTTAAAGGTTCATACAAAAGCGCAGGCCGAAGATTAGCAAATAAATTTAATCCTTCTCTTAGTCCTAATAACGCTTTTTCAGGTCTTTGATCACCTGGAAAATCATCCCACTTAGGCCCTCCCACAGCCCCTAGCAAAACAGCATCACTTTTTTTGCAAATATCTAACGTTTTTTGAGGCAAAGGTTCTCCTACTTGATCAATAGCAATACCTCCAGCTAATGTTTCTGTAAAAGTAAAAGTATGCCCAAATTTTTCTCCTATTTTATCTAAAACCAAAACCGTTTGTTCTATAATATCTGGTCCAATTCCATCACCTGGAATCGTTGCAATAGTAAAATTCATCTTCTTCTCCCCATTCTTCCGATCATTATTTTATATTGATTTCTCTACAATATTTAAATACATCTTTAATTCACTTTCTCTCGAATATAAGAAATTAATCCATCCGCCTTAATAATTTCTTGCATAAACGCTGGAAAAGGTTCTGCTTGATAAGATTCTCCCTTTGTGATATTGTGAATCGTTCCTGTATCAAAATCAACTTCTAACTGATCTCCTGCTTCCATTTTTTTAGCCGCTTCTTCACATTCTAAAATAGGAAGCCCAATATTAATTGCATTTCTATAAAAAATTCGTGCGAAAGTAGAAGCAATAACACAAGAAATTCCTGATACCTTAATAGCAATAGGTGCATGTTCTCTAGAAGAACCACAACCAAAATTCTTATTAGCAACAATAATATCGCCTTTTTTTACCTTTTTAACAAATTCTTGATCTATATCTTCCATACAATGTTGTGCTAATTCTTTCGGATCCGAAGTATTTAAATATCTTGCTGGAATAATTACATCGGTATCTACATTATCTTTGTATTTAAAAACTTTTCCTTTTGCTTTCATCTTTTTTCCCCCTTTATACAATTTCTTCTGGACTAGTAATTTTTCCTGTAATAGCCGATGCAGCAGCAACAGCTGGACTGGCTAAATATACTTCTGACTCCGGATGTCCCATACGTCCTACAAAGTTTCGATTAGTAGTAGCTACTGCTCGTTCTCCCTTCGCTAAAATCCCCATATGACCTCCTAAACAAGGTCCACAAGTAGGCGTACTAACAGCAACTCCAGCTTCTACAAAAATCTCTAATAAGCCCTCTCGCATCGCATCTAAATAAATCTTTTGGGTAGCAGGAAAAACAATCGTACGAACTCCTTTTGCTACTTTCTTTCCTTTTAAAATCTTAGCAGCCATACGTAAATCCTCTAAACGTCCATTTGTACAAGATCCAATCACTACTTGATCTATTTTTATATCTCCTACTTCATCAATTGTATGAGTGTTTTCTGGAAGGTGTGGAAAAGCTACCGTAGGTCGTAGTGTACTTACATCAATTTCATATACTTTTTCATACTCGGCATCTTCATCTGCTTCATAAATTGTATAATCTTTTTTTGAATGAGCCTTTACATATTCTAAAGTTTTTTCATCTACAGGAAAAATGCCATTTTTTCCTCCTGCTTCAATAGCCATATTGGCCATCGTAAAACGATCATCCATAGATAAATCAGTAATTCCATCTCCTACAAATTCCATCGATTTATATAATGCTCCATCTACACCAATCATACCAATGATATGAAGAATAATATCTTTTCCACTAACCCAAGGCATTGGTTTGCCTTTTAAAACAAACTTTAAAGCAGTAGGCACCTTAAACCAACACTTACCTGTTGCCATTCCAGCTGCCATATCTGTACTTCCAATTCCAGTAGAAAAAGCACCTAAAGCACCATACGTACAAGTATGAGAATCTGCTCCAATAACAACATCACCTGGAACAACCAACCCTTTCTCTGGTAGTAAAGCATGTTCAATTCCCATTTCTCCGACCTCAAAATAATTGGTAATCTCTTTTTGATGGGCAAACTTACGAATACATTGACATTGTTCTGCTGCTTTGATATCTTTATTGGGTGTAAAATGATCCGGAACAATTGCTACTTTATCCTTATCAAATACTTTCGAAACCCCAATTTTTTCAAATTCTTTTACTGCTACTGGTGTTGTAATATCATTTCCTAATACCAAATCCAAATTAGCTTCAATCAGTTGTCCTGCTTTCACTTCTTTTAATCCAGCATGTGCCGCTAATATTTTCTGAGTCATTGTCATTCCCATCTTAAATCCCCCTTACATCCTTTATTTTTATACGAATTCTTGTTTCATCGTGAGTTGAAGCTTAACTATTTATAAATAAACTTTAATTTTCTTTTCAATGTTTTTTAATAATTTATATTCAATCGAATCAACAAGTGCAATCAAACTGGCTTCAATAATATCTGTAGAAACCCCTACCGTAGTCCAAAAATCATGCCCATCTGAAGATTCAATCAATACTCGAACTTTAGCTGCTGTAGCTGTTTTTGTATCCAATACACGAACCTTATAATCGGTTAAATAAATTTCTTTTAATTCTGGATAAAATACTTCTAAGGCTCTTCGAAGTGCTTTATCTAATGCATGAACAGGCCCATCTCCTTCTGCAGCTGTAATTTCTTCTTTTCCATCTACACTAATTTTAATCATAGCCGAAGAACCAAATTCACTATTTTGAGCTGGATGTTCTCCGATCGTTTTAAAATAGTCAATTTCAAAGAAAGGTTTGTATTTTCCTAATGCTTTTCTAACAATTAATTCAAAAGTGCTCTCTGCACCTTCAAACTGATACCCTTGATGTTCCAATTCTTTCACTCGATCCATAATCGTTTGTACTACTGGATCTTCTTTTGTTATCGAAGGTATAATTTTTTGAATCTTTGATAGAATCGTACTACGTCCTGCCACTTCTGACATTAAAAATCTTCTCTCATTACCGACTAATGAAGGTGGTATATGCTCAAAAGAATGAGCAGCCTTATTCACTCCATCAATATGCATTCCTGCTTTATGAGTAAAGGCACTATGTCCTACATACGGCTCTTTATCACTTAATTTTATATTAGCTACTTCTGCAATATATCGAGCAGTAGAAGTCAATTGCTTCATATTTACTTCCGGGATACAAAGAAATCCTTTTTTTAACTGTAAATTAGGAATAATCGTGCTTAAATTTGCATTACCACAACGTTCTCCAAATCCAACATAAGTACCTTGTATATGCACTGCTCCCGCTTCTATTGCCATAATAGAATTAGCCACTGCCATCCCTCCATCATTATGAGCATGAATGCCAACAGGAACAGAAAAATTATCCACTACTTTCTTGGTAATTTCATACACTTCATTAGGAAAAGCTCCGCCATTGGTTTCACAAAGAACAATACCATCCGCTCCACCATCTACCGCTGCCTGTAATGTAGACAAAGCATATTGAGGATTTGCTTTATATCCATCAAAAAAATGCTCTGCATCAAAAATAATTTCTTTGCCCTTTCCTTTTAAAAAAGAAATGGTTTCTTGAATCATATTTAGATTTTCTTGTAAAGTCGTATGAATAATATCGGTAACATGAAAATCCCAACTTTTGCCGAATATAGCCACTACATCCGTCTCTGATTCTAATAAAGACTGAATATTTTTATCCGTTTCTACAGCAATATCTCGCCTTCGTGTACTTCCAAAAGCAGTAAGTTTACTATGTTGAAGAGGTAATTCCTTTATTTTTTCAAAAAATTCTAAATCCTTAGGGTTGGAACTCGGATTTCCTGCTTCAATATAGTCTACCCCTAAATGATCTAGGGCCTTCACAATCTTTATTTTATCTTTCACGGAGAAGGAGATTCCCTCAGCTTGGGCCCCATCTCGCAAAGTGGAATCAAAGATCATAATTTTTTTGTCCATTACTCTCCTCCTTCATCCATCTCTGATTCATTTAACATTTTATTAATAGCATTAATATAAGCTTTTACGCTAGCCTCAACAATATCGGTACTTACCCCCCTTCCCGTATAGGTTTTCTTTTCTTTCTTTGTTTTTACAATAACCTCTCCTAGCGCATCTTTTCCTTCTGTAACGGATTGAATCGAATAATCTTCTAATTGAAAACGAAATCCAACTAATTTATCTAAAGCATTAAAAGCTGCATCAATAGGTCCATCTCCTGTCGCTACTTCTTCCATACATTCTGTTCCTTTTTTAATTTTTACAGCGGCAGTAGAGGTAATCGTATTTCCACTATTAATAACAAACCTTTCTAACTGATAAATTTGTGGAATATGAATTTGTTTTTGATGAATAAGAGCTTCAATATCTCGATCTGTTACTGTTTTTTTTCTATCTGCTAACTTCTTAAACTCTTCAAAACTAGCATCCAATTGTTCCTTATTCAGTTGATATCCTAATACTTTCAAACGATCTTCAAAAGCATGGCGACCGGAATGTTTCCCTAAAATCATTTTATTTTGTGGTAACCCAACGGATTCAGGTGTCATAATTTCATACGTTTGCTTATTCTCTAGTACTCCATGTTGATGAATCCCTGATTCGTGTGCAAAAGCATTCGCTCCTACAATGGCTTTATTCGGTTGTACTGGTACACCTGTAATCGTACTAATCAATCGGCTAGCCGGATATAATTGCTTCGTATCTACTCTGCAACCTACATGATAAATATCTTTTCGTGTATGCAAATTCATAACAATCTCTTCTAATGCTGCATTTCCTGCTCGTTCTCCAATCCCATTAATGGTACATTCCACTTGATTTGCTCCTGCTTGTATAGCCGATAACGTATTCGCAACTCCAAGACCTAAATCGTCATGACAATGAACCGATATTTCAGTTTTTTCAATATTCCGTACATTGTCTTTAATTCCCTGTATCAGATGATAAAATTCTTTTGGAGTAGTATATCCTACTGTATCAGGTATATTAACAACAGTAGCTCCTGCTTCTATTACCGCTTGAATGACTTGATATAAAAATTCCGGATTACTACGTGAAGCATCTTCTGCTGAAAATTCCACATCAGAACAATACTTTTTTGCATATTGTGTCATCGCTCTTGCTTGATCGATCACTTGTTCCTTCGTCTTCTTTAATTTGTATTGCATATGCAAATCTGATGTAGCAAGAAATATATGAATTCTAGGTTGTACTGCCTGTTTGACTGCCTCCCAAGCTCTGTCAATATCTTTGGGAAGAGCCCGGGCCAAACTGGCCACGGTGCAATCTTTGACATTTTGAGCTATTCGTTTTACCGAAGTAAAATCTCCAGGAGAGGCAATAGCAAAACCGGCTTCTATAACATCTACTTTCATTCTTTCTAACTGTTTGGCTACCTCTATTTTCTCTTCTAGGTTCATACTACAGCCTGGCGACTGTTCTCCATCCCGCAAGGTGGTATCAAAAATCTTAATTTCTCTCCCCATAATACCCTCCTATTCTTTAATCCAAGACATCATCCCTCTAAGTTCTTTCCCAACTTGTTCAATAGGATGTTCTTGTTCCATTTTTCTTCTTGCATTAAATCCTGGACGATTTGCTTGATTTTCTAAAATCCAATTCTTCGCAAATGTACCATCTTGAATTTCTCCTAATACTTTTTTCATTTCTTCTTTCGTTTCTTCTGTGATAATACGTTTTCCTACTGAATAATCACCATATTCTGCAGTATCACTAATGGAATATCGCATAAAATTAAGTCCGCCTCGATTCACTAAATCAATAATCAACTTCATTTCATGCATACATTCAAAATAAGCACTTTCTGGTTGATATCCAGCTTCTACTAATGTTTCAAATCCTGCTTTCATCAATTCAGATACTCCACCACAAAGTACAGCTTGTTCTCCAAATAAATCCGTTTCTGTTTCTTCCTTAAAGGTCGTTTCTAGCACTCCTGCACGAGCTCCTCCAATACCTGCCGCATAAGCAAGAGCTAAATCCTTTGCATTACCTGTAGCATCTTGATATACTGCAATTAAACAAGGAACTCCTTTGCCTTCTTGGTATTGACTACGTACTGTATGACCTGGACCTTTAGGTGCAATCATAAATACATTTACATCCGAGGGAGGTACGATTTGTCCATAATGAATATTAAAACCATGTGCAAATGCTAAAGACTTTCCAGCGGTTAAATTAGGTTCAATGCTTTCTTTATATAATGCCGCTTGTTTTTCATCGTTAATTAAAATCATAATAACATCCGCTTCTTTAGCTGCTTCAGCTGCTACTGCTACTTTTAATCCTGCTTTCTCTGCCAATGCCCAAGATGTACTTCCTTCATATAACCCAACAATAACATTCACACCCGAATCATGTAAATTCAAAGCGTGAGCATGTCCTTGACTCCCATACCCAATAATTGCTACTGTCTTTCCTTCTAATAATGATAAATTACAATCTTTTTGATAATATAATTTTGCCATCTTATTACTCCTCCTCATATTTTTTTCTTTGTTTTATTTCTTTATCTCCACGCTCTAAAGCGGTAAGACCTGTTCGAACAATTTCTCTTATTCCATAAGGTTCCAAAAGTCCAATAAAAGCAGCTATTTTTTCTTCATCTCCTGTCATTTCAATAACAAGCGATTCACTAGCTACATCAATAATTCTAGCTCTAAAAATATCAGCCACACCAGTAATCGCTAAACGTTGATCCGGGATAGCTTGAACTTTGATAAGCACTAACTCCCGATAAATAGAATGTTCAGATTTTAACTCCATAACTTTGATAACATCAATCAATTTATCCAATTGTTTTTTAATCTGTTCAAGAATATATTCATCTCCTCGAACCACAATAGTCATTCTGGATATATGGAGATCTTCCGTTTGCCCTACAGAAAGACTATCAATATTATAGCCTCGACGACTAAACAAACCCGCTACACGACTTAATACTCCTGAATGATTTTCTACTAATACCGACAATACATAACGCTTCATATCTTTCCCCCTCTCATAATATAGCCTCTTGGTCACTGATCGATTTGGTTGAAATTTCTTTCTATTTCCATGATTGAATATTTTCTAATCATTCCATCGTATCTAAAGGTTCAATCTTTTCTAAAAAATCTTTTAGCATTTCTTTTACATCATCAACCACAGGAATTAATGCACCAATATTTTTTCCTAATTAATATGACGACCTGGTAGGAAAATCTCCTTTCATACTTGGCCTCCTTTCTTTGCCAAAAAATATTTCAATCTTCACACTACAGTTATAAAGTAAAAAAATATAAAAAA
>JAAYSE010000051.1 GCA_012524135.1 Candidatus Epulonipiscium sp.
AGACTGCTCTACAAAAAAGAGGTTTATGATACATGAACTTAATTTAATCAAACTAAGAAAGGAATTTAAAAATATGAATAACGACTTACAAAGTAAAGTGGATTTATTAATAGAAAACAAAAAATTACAAAAAAAGATAGATAAAATACTTGATAAGAAAAAGATATGTTCAAAGATGCTTTTAGGGTATAATCATAGTCCTGAAAAATATATATATTTAACGAGAGTAGTTTTTAATCCACCATACACTTATTTGTTATATAAACACTCCATAGATGATCAAAGAATTTTTCAAGTTAAAGCTAAATGTCATAATAATGATAAATTTGATAAAGAAATAGGATTTAAAATTGCTCTTAAAAGAGCCTATATTAAATTTTTAGAAAATGAAATTTCAAAATACTAGCATAACCCATTAGCATAATCCATTAGTATAACTTATGGATAAACCTAGCTTAGTTTAATATCCTCTCCTAAAATAAACTAAGCTATTTTTATAGCTAGATTTAATCTAGTGTTTTATGTAGAGAACCACGTAGAATGAATAAGGGGTCATTTAAAAAAAGAAGCACATTTATATATTTATGAAAACTAGAACTCCTTATTCACTTAATTTAACGAAAGAGGGTGATGATCCTAAAATAAATCAATAACCTCTAATGAGAATAAAATAAAAAAAGCTATGAGGAATGGGGCGGCGAAAACTGTCACGCAAAAATTCGCCGCTATACATATAAACCAAGGAGGATCAATAATGAATTATCATTGCACATATTGCGATATTCAAACCGGCAAAGAAAAATACGAAGAAACTATACACATTAGTGTCGTAGAAGATATTATTTATTATAAATACGATAAGTTTAAAATTGGAAGAAAAGAGTTTTTATTTTTTGTTATATCATATAGCCTTAATGAGTACGAAGAAACTTGTGTATTCGAGGGCCAGTTAGTAGAATGTAATGATAATGCATTAATTAGAAATGGGTTGTTATAATGAGATGCATTTTTATAAACGAACAAAATGGAAAAGAATATTGTACTGATAATCTTTATGATGAACGACTAGAATTTATAAAAGAGAAGAGATATAACTTTATTGATGAAATAAATGAAAAGTTGTTTTATGTACATTATCTTGAATATGATGCTAAAGAAGCTGTTTATCTAATATATGGATTTCTAGAGCCTGATCGAGAAAAAAGAATTCCATATATAAAATATAGGAGGAGCTAAAAGAATGCTTAAATTATCTTGTTATAAATGCAATTGTCATTTTTTAAGTGAAGGGTTTAGTCAGGAAATAATTGTTGATTATATATACAACGAAGATAAAAATGCTTTTATTGCTTACCTTCCAAATCTAATTAAAGAAGATTTAATTTGTATAAATTGTGGCCAAATACTAGACGAGAAGACTAAAGAAAAACTTATTAATAATACTAATTTTATTAAAAGGTAATTTAAATATGGAAAAAGTTAAAATATATAATATTCAAAATGGAGAATTAATATTAGAATTTCATGCATCAAAATCTTATATATTAAGAACCATTAAAGATAATAAAATACGAATATATGAAAGCATAGATTATAATAGTTTTGATTTATATTATATTCTTGATTATATTAAAGCATATGATGTTGAATTAACTCATAAATTTTATGTTCAAAAAATATAATTGTACAATGCCTCCGGCCATTAATTAAATGAGGGGTGGGTAAATACCAAAGAGAATTTCTATATAGGGTGTGATAAGTATGTCTCAAGCATTTTATGAATTAGTCATGATAAATTATGAAACTTCTATAATTCTTTATACTAGAATAATTAG
>JAAYSE010000052.1 GCA_012524135.1 Candidatus Epulonipiscium sp.
AAATTACAGTTGATGGAGTTGAAAAAGAAGACTTGCCAGATGGAAAATTTTTTAGACAAGACGAGACATATATATATAATTCTAGTTTAGAAGAGATACATCGCGGAATTACCTCTTCTTCTGGGACAGAAGAAGATATTATACTTATAATGAATAAGCTGTTAAATTTTTTAAATAACGAGACCGAGTGCAATGAATTAGTTAAAAATGCAATATTTCATTATTATTTTGGGTATATACATCCTTTTTATGATGGAAATGGTCGAACAGCTAGATTTATAAGTAGTATATATATCAAAGAAAATTATTCATGGCTTACAGCTTTATCTTTGTCTCAAGGTTCAAATGATAATAGATCTTTATATTTGAAGGCCTTTCATTCTACTAATCAGATTTCTATGCAAGGAGAATTAAACTTTTTTTGTCTACGTTGCTGACACAAGTCTCAATAGTAGAGCCTGTATTAAGGGGGCAGGGTATTTTATAAAAGTAGAGAACTATAAAGGATGCCTAATAATCAAGTTTTATTGTTCTTGAAATTTAAAAGTAAAAAATATGTTGAAAAATGTCGAGTTTTTTGATATATTCATTATGTTAAATAAAATATTAGCTCTCATATAATCTCGATAATATGGTTCGGGAGTTTCTACAAGATAACCGCAAATTATCTTACTATGGGTTAGGATAACAGATAATAACTATAAAGTTAGGACATTGATTTTAACTTTGGTTTGTATGTTGAAGAAACTGGAATTCTTTCCTATAGGGAATTCCGGTTTTTTTTATAGGTATATATTTTATTGTTTGAGAGCAATAAAAAGGGGAGACATACATGGACTATTTCAAAGATTTACTTGCAGCGTTAAGTGTTATTCTTAACGGGTTACCTCAAGGACTTTTGGCATTATCATTTGGATTTGCTTCAGTGCCAACAGCGTTTGCATTTATTGTTGGTGCAGTGGGGTGTTTAATGTTTGGCGTAGTAGCACCCGTTTCATTTCAAGCGGAAACTATTACATTAGCAGGAACGATGGGCAAGGATATGAAAGAACGAATATCTATGGTTATTTTAGGGGCTATAGGCATGACGATCATAGGTGTATTTGGTTTACTTGAAAGAATTGTAGATTTTATTGGACCTGCGATTACTAGTGGGATGATGGCTGGTGTAGGCATTATGTTGACACGTGTAGCTGTTGATATGGCAAGAAAAAATAAAGTTATTGGTTTTAGTTCTATCGCTATTAGCTTTATTACTTATATGCTTACCAATGATTTAGTATATACCATTGCTATTTCTGTGATTGCAACAAGTATTGTTGCATTTGTATTAAAGCAGAAATCAGATATTCATATTTCTGAAAGAGAGAAGTTGGTTTTGCAAAAGCCAGTGATAAACATTGATGTCATTCGTGGTGCTTTAGCAATGATGTGTTTAAATATAGGTGCCAATATTGCATTTGGAAAAATTACTGGAAATATTGCCAATACTAATGTGAATATTGATCATTTATCTATTGTTAGTAGCTTGGCAGATTTAGCATCTGCAATGTTTGGAGGTGGACCTGTTGAGTCAGTTATTTCTGCGACAGGGGGTGCACCACATCCTTTGATATCAGGAGTTTTAATGATGACTTTGATGGCAGTTATTTTATTCGCAGGTTTGTTACCTAAAATGGGAAAATATATACCTAGTGAGTCAATTGCTGGATTTTTGTTTGTATTAGGAGCAATTGTAACTGTACCAGCGAATGCTTTAGTTGCTCTTAGTGTAACGGATGTACCAGGTGGTCCCATTGTGGGTGGAATAACGATGACTGTAACAGCAATTACTGATCCGTTTTTTGGTATGTTGGCAGGAATTATTTTTAAAGCATTTGCTAGTATATTAGGAATTTAATATATAGGGAGGATAAAAAATGAAAGAGACATATTCTATTAAAGTAGCTGGAGTAACACGTGAATTACCTATTGTACAGATTAATGATAGCCTTCGTATTGCAAGTTTTGTAATATTAGGAGATACTGAATTGGTTTGTGCAGCAGCTCCTGAAATAATAAAAAAGTTGCCTAAGGTGGATATATTATTAACAGCTGAGGCAAAAGGAATTCCGTTAGTATTTGAAATGTCGAGGTTATTAAAAATGGAAAAGTATATGGTAGCGAGAAAAAGTATTAAGCCTTATATGAATGCGCCTATTGTTGATGAAGTTGTATCGATCACTACACAAGATAAACAATTATTATGCTTAGACGAACAGGACGCTAAATATATAAAAGGAAAAAGAGTGGCTATTATTGATGATGTTATCAGTACTGGAGATTCTATTCGAGCTCTGGAGAGACTGGTAGAGTCTGCTGGTGGTATTGTTGCTGCCAGAGCAGCTATATTAGCAGAAGGAGAAGCAGCTAAAAGAAAGGATATCATTTTCTTAGAACACCTTCCACTTTTATAAAAAGAGATAGATTGTAAAGATGCCAGTTAAGGTTTTATAGATCACCTTAACTGGCATTTTTAATTAGTATTATAATGATATAAACATGAAGCATAATAAATGAGAAGTTTTATAATTTTATTTTTAAAACACAGGAATAATAGCTCCTTTATATTTTTCATTAATAAAGTCTTTAACAAGATCACTCATCAGAACTTCTTTTAATAGTTGTAGTTCTTTACGATTTTCATCCCCTTTTCGAATAGTAAGTACATTCGCATAAGGAGAGTCGGCATCTTCAATGGCAAGGGCATCATTGGCTGGATTAAGTTCAGCAGCAAGAGCAAAGTTCGTATTAATAACGGCTGCTTCTACATCGTCTAAAGTTCTAGATAACATAGCAGCATCAATTTCTTGAAACTTAAAGTTCTTTGGATTTGATTTAATATCAATAATTGTTGCACTTAAATTATTTAAATCATTCATTTCAATTAGTCCATTACGATGAAGTAAAGCAAGAGCACGAGCTTCATTTGTAGGATCATTGGGAATGGATATAGTTGCTCCATCAGGGAGTTCATCTAGTGAAGTTATTTTTTTAGAGTATATACCAAGAGGTTCAATATGAATTTTACCAAATTCTTGGATGTTATAATTAAATTCACGGATTTGCTCTTCTAAATAAGGTAGATGTTGAAAAAAGTTGGCATCGACTTCTTTTTCAGCTAGCGCACGATTGTGTACGTTATAATCATCTGTTACTGTAAGTTCTAGCTGAATTCCTTGTTTCTCTAATTCGGGCTTAATATGCTCTAGTATTTCAGCATGAGGAACGGATGTAACAGCTACTTTAATTTTATTATTAGTTTCTGTAGTTTTACTACATCCTACCATTCCTAATAATGTAAAAATGAATAGTATAGATAATGCTGTTGTTTTAAATATTTTTTTCATAAATAATATCTCCTTTTCAATATAAGTATAAAACCCATATATTTTTATTTTTTGTTAATAGCTTTAGCGATAGTATTTCCAAGCCATTGAATGATTTGAACTAATATAATCAGTAAAATTATAGTTGAGATCATAATTGGTGTATTATATCTTTTATATCCATATTGATCAGCAATTTTTCCAAGTCCACCACCACCTACCATTCCTGCCATAGCACTGTAGCCAATAAGATTAATAATAGTTAAAGTAATTCCTAGTACGATACCAGGCATAGCTTCAGGAATAAGGACTTTTATAATAATTTGCCAAGTAGTTGCTCCCATAGCTTGTGCAGCTTCAATAATTCCTTTATCTACTTCTTTTAGGGAGTTTTCAATGACACGGGCTACAAAGGGTATTGCAGCGATGGATAGAGGAACAATAGCGGCCGTTGTTCCTAAACTAGTTCCAACGATAAAACGAGTTACTGGAATTATGGCTACCATCAAAATAGAAAAAGGGAAAGAACGTCCTATATTTACTATCGTAGAGCATAATTGATAAAGTGAAATATTTTCTTGTATTCCATCTTTTTCAGAAGTAATAAGTATAACTCCAATAGGAGTACCTACAATGAGAGCAATTACGGTAGAAACAAATACCATGTAAAGAGTTTCTACCGTTGCAACAGGTAGTAGATCGATCATTAGTTTCATTGCATCATTCATTGTGCTCCATCCTTTCACAAATTACATTATTTCTTTTTAAATAATCAATCGTTTCTTTAATATGTTCTTTCTCCCCTGAAAACTCTACAATAAGATTACCTATAATATGGTTATCGAGATGATCGATACCACCAAGCAATATATTTGCATCTACATCAAATTTACGGATAGCTCTAGAAAGTAGAGGTTTACTCACTCCTTCACTTTGGTAGCTAATTTTTATTAATTCGTTATTTTTGTTTGGAGTAATGAAGGCTTTTGGTAGATCGTGAGATACACTTTGTACGAATTGTTTAGTAACAGGATGGCTGGGATTTGCAAAAACCTCTGTTACACTCCCTTGTTCGACTACAGAGCCTCCTTCCATAACGGCTACTTTATTACAAATTTGCTTTATAACTTCCATTTCATGAGTGATCACAACGATGGTGACATTGAGTTCACGATTGATTTTTTTAAGTAGTTCTAAAATCGATTTTGTGGTCTTAGGATCCAGTGCGGAAGTAGCTTCGTCACATAGCAAAACAGAAGGCTTGTTAGCAAGAGCACGTGCAATTCCCACCCTTTGTTTTTGACCGCCGCTTAATTGGGAAGGATAATTATTTCTTTTATCTTCCAATTCAACTAAACGAAGAAGCTCTGTTATACGTTCTTTTTGGTTATCAATTTTAGATATTTCTAAAGGAAATGCGATATTTTGTTCAACGGTTCTCATATTTAATAAATGAAAATGTTGAAAGATCATACCTATTTTTTTTCTGGCTTCACGAAGTTGTATATCATTGTAAGACATAATATCTTGCCCTTCGATGTAAATATGTCCGCTTGAGGGTTCTTCCAGCCGGTTTATACATCTTACAAGAGTAGATTTTCCGGCACCACTTAATCCAATGATTCCAAAGATATCCCCTTTTTCAACATGAATAGAGACATTATTTACAGCAGAAAAAGTTTCATTTTGGGTTGTAAATTCTTTTGATATATTTTCAATTCGAATCATGCTATTCTCCTTTGCCTATATAATAAAACTACCTCTTACTGTAAAAGAAAGAGGTAGTTTTAAATAATAATCATCTTTCTGTATACACAGCTGGAATTAGCACCTTATGTTGTAGGTTGCTGGGTTTCATAGGGCCAGATCCCTCCACCTCTCAGGATGATCAATCCACAGTATTTAATTGTTTTATAATTTAGCATAGTATAGCAAACTCAAGAGATACTGTCAAGTCTTATTATAT
>JAAYSE010000053.1 GCA_012524135.1 Candidatus Epulonipiscium sp.
AAGGATAAAGATCTTGAACAAAAAAACTTCCAATAATACCTATTGCTAGACTAATCATCATCATATTTATACTTAATTGCCATTGTAGTGTGTGAAAAAAAGATTTGTTCATTCATCCTCCCTCCTTTTTGAATCTGATTTTTTTAAAGCCTGTTGAGTCACTACAAATAAATTACGAAAAGCACTAAAAATACCCAAAATCGTAAAAATAATTAGAAAAAATACGCTGGTATTTAATTTTTTATCAAGAAAACTTCCAAACCATATACAACCAATAATCGGTATAACCATCACTAATCCTAAATGAGTGATTAGCGATAAGAGTTTGAAAACATCAGCGCCTTTTTTCATATTTTAACTCCTCTTTACCTATAAGTATCGAATGATACTATTTATTCATTATCTTTTTATTATACACTTTTTCCCTTCTATTGTCTAGAATAGTGGATGGAAATCTTCTGGTTTTTCTTTGACTCTTCCAAAAGCATGTAAAATAGCATCTACAATTCGTCTCGAAGCTTTTCCATCACCAAAAGGATTTACAGCTTGTGCCATTTCCTGATAAGCTTCTTCTTCATCTAATAATTTTTTAGTCATTTTATAGATGGCTTCTTCTTCTATACCTACTAATTTTAATGTTCCTGCTTTCACGCCTTCTGGACGTTCCGTAACATTGCGAAGAACTAAAACAGGTTTACCCATAGAAGGCACTTCTTCCTGTAATCCTCCCGAATCTGTAAGAACCAAATAAGAACGTTGTAATAAATTATGCATATCTTTCATATCTAAAGGATCTAATAAGTGAATGCGTGGATGATTACCTAGATACTGATTGACTGTTTCTCTTACTACTGGATTTTTATGTACAGCATAAACTACTTCAATTTCTTCATATTCTTCTACAATACGTGCAACTGCCCTGCAAATATTCTCTAGCGGTTGTCCTAAATTTTCTCGGCGATGAGCCGTCATCGTAATTACTTTTCGTTCTGTAAAAGGAATCGTATTTAGCAGTGTTTCTTTGAACGTATACTCTTCTTCAATCGTGAGGCCAAGAGCATCGATAGCCGTATTTCCTGTAATATAAATAATATCTTCTGAAATACCTTCTGCTAATAAATGTTCTTTTGCTAGTTGAGTAGGTGAAAAATGAAAATCTGCTAAGGATCCTGTTAACTTTCGATTCATTTCTTCTGGAAATGGTTGATATTTATCAAAAGTCCGAAGACCAGCTTCCACATGTCCTATTTTTATCTTTTGATAAAAAGCCGCCAAAGCTCCTACAAAGGTAGTACTTGTATCTCCATGCACTAAAACCAAATCAGGTTTTGCGTCTTCCATCACTTCTTCTAAACCTTTTAATGCTCGTATAGTAATATCTGTAAGTGTTTGTTTACTTTTCATAATATCTAAATCATAGTCCGGTTGAATATCAAAAACCTCTAATACTTGATCTAACATTTCTCGATGTTGTGCTGTTACACATACAATGCTATGAATTTCTTCTGTAGCTCCTAAAGCCTTTACTAAAGGTGCCATCTTAATAGCCTCAGGCCTTGTACCAAAGACACTCATCACTTTTATTTTTTTCAATTTGATTCCTGCCTTTCTCCCCTTGCTGGTTATAATCAATCTCTTCTTATTTAACCATATTTTATGTAAAAAAGCAATTATCTCGCAATTTTTTCCTTTAAAAATACTTCTATCTTTATATCCACAAAAGTTAGAGTTTGAACGTAGATATTAAACTGATTACTACTTCTGAAATGTATATTTCCTATTTAATTGATCATATGGATCAAGAAAAAGCAATTAAACAGATTAAAACATTCTATTCTATTTAATCTTATATTGAAAAGGGAAAAAGATATTATTCTATCTTTTTCCCTTTTTATAAATTTAAATATTTTATTTTTAGTACCTGATACTTTGTATTTTAAGAACTAGATTTTAAGAACTAGTATGATTATTTTGATGATAATAATTAAAACCAATTAAAATTACCATAAAACATAATAGTCCCATAGCAAATTGGACATCTTGAGAAGCAATTAAAATTCCTGTTATCCCAAAACCTCCACTAATTCCATATAAGGTTAAAACAGCTTTCTTTTGGCTATAGCCTTTATCTACTAAACGATGATGTAAATGTCCTCGATCGGCCTGCATAACAGGTTGTCTTTTTAAAATCCGTCGTATAATCGCAAAAGCTGTATCAAAAATAGGAAGTCCTAAAACTAAAACAGCGACTACAACAGTAATAACCGTATATCCTTTAAATAATCCTTCAATAGAACTAACGGCCAAAATAAATCCTAAAAAAGTAGATCCTGTATCTCCCATGAAAATAGTAGCTGGATTAAAATTATGAGGTAAAAAACCCATACATGCACCAGCTAAACTTGCTGTTAATAAAACCGCTAACGGATTTCCAGTCATAATTGATAAAAACATAAAACATAAAGCAGAAATAAAAGACACTCCTGCAGCCAAACCATCCAAACCATCAATAAAATTAACTGCATTAGTAATACCAACAATCCAAAATAAAGATAAAACTAAACTAATATGATCTGGTAAAGGTATGGTCTTTCCAAATAGTAGTGGCCAAGTGATAACATTGATACTGATACCTGAATAAATAACAATCAAACCTGCTATAATCTGTGCCATTAATTTAAATTTTGCACTTAAATCATATATATCATCAAAAAATCCTACTATTGAAATAAACAAACCACCTGCTATAATCCCTCCAACTTCTCTCCAATTAGCATCCTCGACCATCGGTGTAAGGATTAAAACCGTTACTGTAAAAGCTAAAACAATAGCTGTACCTCCTGCTAAAGGCATAGGCTTTTTATGCATTCCTCTTTTTTTAGGTTTATCAATAGCACCTACTTGATAAGCTAATTTTCTACTAAAAGGTGTTGTAATTAAAGCTAATAAAAATGAAAAAACAAAGGCAACAATATACAATACCGTAGATTTAGGTTCCATTAAAAATTGTTGCACTGATATCCTCTCCTTGTACTTCATCTTTTCTAGCACATCGATTATTTTTTATTTAACATATCTATTCTAACTATCATCAATTCGTCAATGTATAATTTATACCATCATTGAATACTATATTTTTAAAATAATCATTTTTAAAAGTAACACTATATAGTATGTAGTATATACTATCTTCAAATTCTAATTTTTGTAAGTATTAAAATTTATAAAATAAAATGTCTATCCTACAAAAGCATAAAATTTTTTCTTACTCATTCATGATTAGTTTTTGTATGTATAGATAACTTAGTCATGTATATTCTATCTTTATGACTAGTTTTTGTCAATTGAATTTTTTGTAATTTTTTTCTTTTTTCAGTGAAAAACCGACATATTTCCCGGGAAATATGTCGGTTTTCTTTTACTTTTGTCAAAACAAATCATTTTTATACGTTTATACTCAAAAGATCTAGGATACAAAACACCTTATTTAGTACCATATAATCGATCGCCTGCATCCCCTAATCCAGGGACAATATATCCATGTTCATTTAATTTTTCATCTAATGCTGCTACATAAATTTCTACATCCGGATGAGCTTCTTGTAATCTCTTTACTCCTTCTGGTGCCGCAATTAAACATAAAAATCGAATTCGTTGAACTCCTCGATCTTTAATAAATTGAATGGCTGCTACCGCAGAACCGCCTGTTGCAAGCATAGGATCTAATACAAAAATATCTCTTTCGGGAGCATCATAGGGTAGTTTACAATAATATTCTACTGGTTGCAATGTTTCTGGATCGCGATACAATCCCACATGTCCTACTTTTGCTGCAGGTACTAATCGTAACATTCCATCCACCATGCCAAGTCCGGCCCGTAAAATAGGCACAATACCTAATTTTTTCCCTGCAATAGCCTTTGCCTTTGTTGTAGCTACTGGTGTTTCTACTTCTATGTCCTGTAAAGCTAAATCTCTAGTGGCTTCAAAACTCATTAACATAGCTAGTTCTTCTACGATTTCTCTAAATTCTTTTGACCCTGTATTTTTGTTTCGTAAAATACCAATTTTGTGTTGGATCAGTGGGTGATCCATAACATGTACTTGTCCCATAATCATCCTCCTATTTCTTTTCAAGCTGACTAATTCTTCGTTTATGCCTTTCTTCATTGGAAAATTCAGTGTTTAAAAATGTTTCAACAATCTGAACAGCTAAACCAGGACCTATAACCCGTCCTCCAAGAGCTAAGATATTAGCATCATTATGCTCTCGTGTAGCTTTGGCTGAAAAGCAATCATGGCATAAGGCAGCACGGACTCCTTTTACTTTATTAGCTGCAATAGAGATTCCGATACCCGTACCACAAATAATAATACCTTTTTCATAACTACCATCTGCTACTGCTTCCGCTACTCGTTTTCCAAATTCAGGATAGTCACAAGAATCTGTAGAATGACAACCAAAATCCTTGTATTCTATATTATGTTCTTCTAAGTAGCGAATAATTTCTTGCTTTAGATCATATCCTCCATGATCACTTCCAATGGCTATCATATGCATACCTCCAATTTTTCCTCATATACTATAGCACTTCTGATCGATTGTGGCAATAAAAAATTTACTTTTACCTTATTTTATTTTTTTTGATAATTTTATAATCTGTTGATGTAAATCTTTAGCAGTTTGTTGATATACTTCTACATTTCCTCCAAAAGGATCTATAATATCAAATTCTTTATGTCCAACATATTCTTTTAAAGTAAATATTTTATGTTCTAATTGAGGATAGATTTGGATTAAATATCTTTTATGTTCTGTTGTCATGGTAAGAACTAAGTCAGCTGTTTCTATATCTTTTAATTGTATTTGAGTAGATCGATGCTGAGACAAATCTAAGTTATATTGTTTCATTGTTAATATCGCATTTTCAGTAGCACGAGAAGGAAATAAAACAGAAAGTCCTCGAGAGAAAAATTTAATTGGGCTTCCTATTTTCTCAAATTCATGGTAAGCCAATACTTCTGCCATGGGACTACGGCAAGTATTACCTGTACACACAAATAGGATTTTTTCCATTAACATTCCCCTTTCTATACATGATTCACATGGTATCCGGAAGCTTTTACTAATCGATTCATAATAGCCATTCCCATCTGTACTTCTGGAATACCTTCTGCATAAATAATATCCATATCCATATCATCAAATTGACGAAGAACATCAAACAAGTGACTTGCTATAGTTTCTGGTTTATTACGATCTCCTACACTAATAACAACAATATCTGAATCTTTATATTTATTTTTGGTTTGATCTGTTGCCATAATACCTATTTTTTTATGGTTCTTATTTTCTTGTATTCTTTTTTGTATATTTTTTACGACGGTTTCTATTTCTCCTACCATGATTTCAATTTGTGCTTTCGGTGCATAATGTTTATATTTCATACCCGGAGCTTTAGGAACAGTTCCCTTTTTTATTTCCCGACCATCGTCTAACGTTGGATCTAATAAAACAGGGCCTATAACCGATTCTAACATATCTTTTGTTATCCCCCCTGGACGTAAAATCATAGGAGTTTTTCCCGTAATATCTAATACCGTAGATTCTAATCCTACTATTGAATTTCCACCATCAACGATCATATTTACTCTTCCATCTAAATCATGAATCACATGCTCTGCTTTAGTAGGACTAGGTTTCCCTGAAAGATTTGCACTAGGAGCAGCAATAGGTACTTTAGCCGCTTGTATAATAGCACGCGCAATGGGATGTATAGGATAGCGAATACCTACTGTTGATAAACCTCCCGTAATTTCTTTAGGAATCAAAGAAGATTTAGGAAAAATCAAAGTTAATGGGCCTGGCCAAAAATGCTTCATTAACGGAATAGCAACCGTGGGAACCTCTGATACTAAAGGAAAAAGATCTTCTTGTTTACTAATGTGAACAATTAAAGGGTTATCAGAAGGACGCCCTTTAGCTTGAAAAATTTTTTGTATCGCTTTTGAATCTAATGCATTGGCACCCAAACCATAAACTGTTTCTGTTGGAAATGCTACAATACCTCCAGAAGCCAAAATATCTCCTGCTTGTTGAATAACATTTTTATCTATGCATTGTTTATCTATTTTTTTTACAATCGTTTCTATCATGGTGACTACCTCTTTAGTAATTTTTTTATTTCTTTTTTATCCTTATCTTATTTTATATTATATCATAATTTCATCTTTCTTATTGAAATTTGTCCAAAAAAAAGATATCTTAGAAAACTAAGATATCACAGCTTCTTTGATTAAACGTTCTCGTAATACGGAGGCAATAATAGAACTAGCAATAACTTTAAGAAAATCAAATCCTATAAAAGGAACAACTCCTCCCATAAATGCTTGAGCTATATTCATATCCGCTACAATCATCAATTGTAACATTCCACAAAGATAAATAGCAAGTAAACCCATGGACATAGAAAAAACAATGACCATATAACGTCCCTTTACCATTTTTACTTTTTTAACTCCCCATTGAACTAAAGTACCAGTAACATATGCACCAAGGATAAAACCAAATATATATCCACCTGTAGGTCCAAATAAATGCCCAAAACCTGCATTTCCACCTGCATAAACTGGCAATCCAATGGCACCTAATAAAACATAAATTCCTTGAGAAAATGCCCCTAGTTTTCCTCCTAAAACAGCACCGCAAAGAGTAATTGCAAAAACATGTAAAGTAATAGGCACTGGAGTAAAAGGTAAAGGAATAGAAACAATAGCTAAAACACATGTAATAGCTGCAAATAAAGAAGCTAATACTAAGTCTTTGGTTTTCATAGAAAATCTCCCTTCAGTAATATAATTGCTGAAAAGAGTATAGCAAAAAGCAAAGGTATTGTCAACTTATTTTTTTAAATAGTTAACAATACCTTTGTTTTCCCTTATACCCTTTTATTTTATTTTTTTAAGAACTGTTTAAGGTTTTGAATATGACGTTCTTTTTCTTGAATCACTACTGTTAAAACTTCTTGGATTTTTTCTCCCGCATCACTTTCTCTAGCTAATAAACGACCTTTTACATCAATGATTAA
>JAAYSE010000054.1 GCA_012524135.1 Candidatus Epulonipiscium sp.
GTAAGAGAGGGATATATTGTTTTTTGTCCTGATGCACGGGGATCTGGTGAGAGAATGGAAGATGTATCCGTTAATAGCAATGTAGATAATATTTTGACTTCCGCTTGTAATGATCTAAATTTTGCTGCTATTAGTTTAGGACAATCTTTACTGGGAATGATGACTTGGGATCTTATACGTTTGGTGGATTATGTAGAAACCCTAGAATCTTGTGACTTATCTAAAATAGCTTGTGTAGGTTTTTCGGGCGGTGGTCTTCAAACATTATGGTTATCAGCACTAGATGAAAGAATTAAAGCTGCCTATATTAGTGGTTATTTTTATACTATTCAAAGTGCCTTATTACACACTCATCGATGTGGCTGCAATTTTGTTCCTAATTTGTGGAAATATGTAGATCTTGGCGATATTGCCGCTCTTATTGCTCCTCGTCCTTTATTCATTGAAAGCGGTAAATCGGATAAATTAAATGGAACAATGGGAATAGAGAGTGCTGCCAATCAGGTCCAAATTACTAAAAAAGCCTATACTTTATTTGGAAAAGAAAATCATATTCAACACCTTATTTTTGAAGGCACTCATGTATTTCATGGTGAAGCTCTATCTTCTTTTTTATATCATTGTTTTCATTAATCAGGCTTTATATATCCTCCCGTTTTTTTACTACCAGTATGAAATAAAAAATAAATCTATCACCACCTTATGTATTCATCGTTTACTTTTACTAATTAAAATAAGAATAATGATTGATATTTGCAATTGAAAAGGGAATTACTATTAAAATCTAGGGTAAAATAATTAGATATGGTTACTATATATATTACTATAAATAACAAATGAGAAAAGAAGGTGACTACTATATTCAAAAAAATTCGTTCTTTTTTCATCTTCCTTTTTTCCCTTTTTCTTCTTTCTTTTTTGCTAGTGGAAGGATTAATTCTTTATGAAGGGAATAAATTTGAAAATATAGAAGTGGATTATGTCCTTGTCCTAGGTGCAAGACTATATGGGGATGTCCCTTCTTTGTCTTTGGTAGAACGATTAAAAACAGCATATAATTATTTAGATGAACATAAAAATGCTAAGGTTGTTGTTTCAGGTGGGCAAGGTCCAGGAGAGGATATTACAGAGGCAGAAGCTATGAAAAGGGATCTAGTAGATCGTGGCATCGATCCAAATCGAATCATAAAGGAAGATACATCTACGAATACTTTTGAGAATTTACAATTTAGCCTCACCAAAATTCAAGAAGTAGATACAGTTTCCGTTACAGAAATAGCCATTGTGAGTAATGATTTTCATCTTTTTCGAGCTAAAATGCTCGCAAAAAGAGCCGGAGTACAACCTTATGGTCTGCCTGCTAAAACTCCCCCTATGAGCATGGTAAAGTCATACCTTCGTGAATATTTAGCTGTTTTTAAATCTTGGATTTTTGACTGGTAAATAAAAACTCCTACAAGGATAAACTTGTAGGAGTTTTTACTATGGTAACCTTCTATAAAGTAAATTGATTTACCATTTCAGAAAGATTTTTTGATAATGCATTCAATTTATCTGCTGTCATTTCAATGGTCTGTACGCTGGCTAATTGTTGTTCTGTTAATGCAGTTACTTCTTGTGAATTGGCACAGGTTTGTTCAAAAATACTAGAAATATTTTCTATCATCTCGACACTGCCTTCCGTACTTCTTACTACTTCGTCAATTTGTTCTGTAACAATATGAATATATTTTGTCATATCTTTCATGCTAGCGTCTACTTCGGATAAAGCAAGGCCTGTTTCTTTTACCGCTTGATCTTGTTGTAGTACAATTTCTTCTCCTTTTACCATATATTGTACTACATCTTGAATCTGTTGTAACATATCCTCAATGACTTGATTAATAGAATGTGTTTGTGTTTCTGATTGTATCGCTAATTTTCGTATTTCATCTGCTACTACTGCAAAACCTTTTCCTACTTCTCCTGCTCTTGCTGATTCGATTGCTGCATTTAAAGAAAGTAAGTTTGTTTCTTCTGAAATGGATTGAATAATACCAGTAAC
>JAAYSE010000055.1 GCA_012524135.1 Candidatus Epulonipiscium sp.
ATGAATAGGATTATGAAAGTATTTATATTCTACGATTTATAAGTAGAATTTTTATCAAGATCTATTTTATAGTTCCAAGATTTTATTAAATTCTTGGTTATACATAAAATAGATCTTTTTTTACATAGTTTAATATTATATAAAGAAATAAAGGTTAAAAAATTTTAGTTGTAATGAGAAAATAAGAAATATAAGAGAGATTATCTTGTGATTCAGGCAATAGTGTTACTAAATGTAAAGTAATGTATTTGTAAAAAATATTGAAATATTTAGAATTTATAAACACAATTATTTGAATACAATTTTAATGCTTGGATGGATTACTTTATAAGGATGTAATATTCATGGAAATTAAAATCGATAACCATTAAAAGGAGGTTTAATAGGATTAAAATGGAAAATAAATTAAGTAGTAAAATGAAATTGTATGGTTTTAATAATTTAACTAAAAGCCTTAGTTTTAATATGTATGATATTTGTTATACGAAAACGCAAGAAGATCGAAAAGCATATATTGAGTATATTGACGAACAATATAATGCAGATCGGTTAACAAAGATATTAACTACTGTTACGGATATTATTGGTGCGAATGTATTAAATATTGCAAAACAGGATTATGAACCCCAAGGAGCTAGTGTTACCATTCTTATTTCAGAAGGTTCATTGACACAAACAAAAGAAGAAGTACAAGAAGCTTCCCCAGGTCCTTTACCTCAAACTATATTAGGGCATTTAGATAAAAGTCATATTACCGTGCACACGTATCCAGAATCTCATCCTTATGAGGGGATTAATACATTTCGAGCGGATATTGATGTATCGACTTGTGGAAAGATTTCACCTTTAAAAGCGTTGAATTATTTGATCCATTCTTTTGATACGGATATTATGACCATTGATTATCGGGTACGGGGATTTACTAGAGATATTACAGGTGAAAAACTCTTTATGGACCATAAGATTGATTCTATACAAAATTTTATTCCAGTTCATGTTGGGCGACTTTATAATATGATTGATGTGAATGTATATCAAGAAAATATTTTTCATACAAAGTGCAAACTAAAGCAATTTGATTTAAATAATTATTTATTTGGATATAGCAAAGAAGATTTGCATCCAGGAGCAGCACAATTAATTGCTAAAAAAGTAAAACGAGAAATGGACGAAATTTTTTATGGTACGAATGTAGAAGATATGTCTGATTTGGAGGAATATGATGAAGAATCATTTTAAGACTTCGCTTTTAGATACTATA
The DNA here is from genome assembly GCA_012524135.1 of Candidatus Epulonipiscium sp. Classification (GTDB taxonomy): domain Bacteria; phylum Bacillota; class Clostridia; order Lachnospirales; family JAAYNZ01; genus JAAYNZ01. The sequence goes on from JAAYSE010000055.1 coordinate 1,262, forward strand.
TATAAGTATGCTAAAGGTGGTATTACTTGTTTTGATGTACCTGGTCATAAACAAGGTAATTATTTACCCGAACTGAAGAAGTTATGGGGAGAAATGGTACTTAAAATGGATATTAATTCTTCGAAAGTGGTAGATAACTTATCTCATCCTATAGGGGTGATTAAGGAAGCAGAAGAACTTCTTGCAGATGCTTTCGGATGTAAGAATGCTTTTATGTTAGTGAATGGTTCTACTTCTGGGATTCAATATATGATTCTAAGTACCGTACAGGCGGGAGATAAGGTATTATTACCTCGTAACGTTCATAAATCTACGATTAATGCATTGATTTTATCTGGTGCAAAGCCAATTTTTATGGAACCAGCCATTGATTCTTTTTATGGGATTGTAAATGGGGTAATTTTAGAAGAAGTTCAATATGCCTTTGATTTAAATGATGATATCAAAGCGGTCTTTTTAGTTTATCCTACTTATTTTGGAGCTGCTAGTAATATAAAAGCTATTATTGACTTTGTTCATAAAAAAAAGGTACCTGTACTTATTGATCAAGCTCATGGAACTCATTTTTCGTTTCATCCTGATTTACCAAAGGGAGCTAGTTTTTTAGGAGCAGATTTAGTAACAATGAGTATGCATAAGACAGGAGGATCATTGACTCAATCTTCGGTATTATTACACAATGAGGGCTTGATTTCTAAAAATCAAGTTCGTGCTACTATTAATTTATTACAAACGACATCAGCTTCTTATTTACTTATGTGTTCTATTGACTTAGCTAGAAAAAAATTAGTATTGGAAGGTAAAAAAAACTTAGAACAACTACTTCAATTAGCCAAAAAGGCAAAAAAAGAGATTAATGGTATTCCCGGTCTTTTTTGTATTACAAAAGAAGAATATATAGGAAGAAGAGGGGTTTATGATTATGACGATTTAAAATTAGTTGTTCGCGTTTCTGATCTTGGTTTATCTGGTTTTGAAGTTTATGATATTATGAGAGATCAATATCAGATTCAATTAGAATTAGCAGAGCCAAATGTGATTTTAGCTATTATTTCTTTTGGAGATAATGAGAATACAATGTATCGTTTGGTAAAAGCATTAAAAGATTTAAGTGATCGCTATTATGGTATATATTCCCCAAAAAAGATGGATAGTAGTGCTATTTTAAAAGCACCTAAGTTGAAAATGAGTCCAAGAGAAGCATATTACCATCCTAAAAAAAGGATGAATATTCAGAAAACACAAGGGTTGATAAGTGGAGAATCTATTATGGTTTATCCACCAGGTATTCCTCTTATTATTCCTGGAGAGATTATTACACCAGAATTGATAGAACATTATTTATATTTACAAAAGGAAGGATCTATCATTTTGCATGATGAGGAAAATTCGTATCAAATACAAGTAATAGATACAAGTAAGGAGGATAATATGACTGATTTATGGTTTACAGAATATCATCAAGAAGATGTCCGATTTTCTATTAAAGTAACAGAACATCTTTATTCTGAAAAAACAGAGTTTCAACAAATTGATTTTTTTGATAGTGAAACATTTGGAAGGTTTTTTACCTTAGATGGTTTAATGATGGCTACAGAAAAAGATGAATTTATTTATCATGATATGATTAGTCACGTGCCTATGGCTGTTAATCCAAAGATAGAAAAAGTATTAATTATTGGGGGAGGAGATGGAGGTACTGCTAGGGAAGTTTTGCGTTATCCCAATATAACTCATGTAGATATGGTGGATATTGATGAAAGAGTGGTACGACTTTGTCAAAAATACTTACCACAAACTGCTTGTGTGCTGGATAATGATTCACGTCTTTCATTACACTTTGAAGATGGACTTATTTTTGTACAAAAGAGCAAAGTAGCTACTTATGATTTGATTTTAGTTGATTCCATTGATCCAATAGGTCCTGGTGAAGGGTTATTTACTTATGATTTTTACAAAAATTGCAACCGAATTTTAAAAGAAGATGGAATTTTAATTAATCAACATGAAAGTCCATATTATCCTAGTGATGCTTATGAAATGAAACGTGCTCATGATAAAATTAAAGAAACGTTTCCTATTGCAAAAATTTATCAATTTCATATGCCTACTTATCCATCTGGTCATTGGCTTTTTGGTTTTGCTTCTAAAAAATACGATCCAATTAGAGATTTACAAAAAGAAACCTGGGAGGCCATTGGTTTAAAAACAAAATATTACAATACGGATCTTCATGTAGGAGCTTTTGCATTACCTAATTATGTAAAGGAAATGTTAAATTATGAAACAGATTGATAATATTCATGCATTTATAGGGATGGATCACCCTTATGAAGAGGCAAAGATTGTATTAGTAGGTGTTCCTTTTGATGGAACGACAAGCTATCGACCAGGTACTCGTTTTGCCCCTAGCCAAATTCGCATTGATTCATATGGTTTAGAAACGTATTCTCCTTATTTAGATAAAGATTTAAAAGAAATAGCCCTTAGTGATATAGGAGATATTTCAATTCCTTTTGGTAATACAATGAAGGCGTTAGAAAACATTAAAGAAACAATGGATGTATTATTGAAAGATGATAAAAAACCTCTGGTTATAGGTGGAGAACATTTAATTAGTTTACCAGTGGTAGAAGCTTTATGTAAAAAGTATTCTGAGCTTTCTATTTTACATTTTGATGCACATACAGATTTAAGAGATCATTATTTAGGAGAGAAGATAAGTCATGCTACAGTAATGAGGCGAGTACATGAGCTGGTAGGAGATGGACATATTTTTCAGTTTGGTATTCGCTCAGGTACGAAAGAAGAATTTATATGGGCTAAAAATCATACTTATTTGCATCCATTTGATTTGGATACTTTGGAACAAATAATTAAAATATTAATGAATAAACCGATATATCTCTCCATTGATTTAGATGTCTTGGATCCTTCTGTTTTTAGTGGTACTGGAACTCCAGAACCAGGGGGAATTACTATGAAAGAATTACTGGAGGCTTTTATTCTTATGCAGAAATTATCTTTTGTAGGAGCAGATGTTGTAGAATTATCTCCACATTATGATCCAAGCGGTGTTTCTACAGCCGTTGCTTGCAAAGTCATTAGGGAGGTTGCTCTTTTACTAAATTAAAGGATAATTTATTTTTATATCAATGCAAAAAAAGATAGATGAAAAGGATACAAAAAATGAAATTGGAGAAAATAGAAAAGTATATATTAGAGTTTAGAAGAAACAGGAGAGGATATCCTATGATTAAGAACGGACAACCTAATAGATTAATTTATGAAAAATCACCCTATTTACTACAACATGCATATAATTCTGTAGATTGGTATCCTTGGTGTGACGAAGCATTTAAAAAAGCAAAAATAGAAAATAAGCCCATCTTTTTAAGTATTGGATATAGTACCTGCCATTGGTGTCATGTTATGGCTAGAGAAAGCTTTGAAGATCAAGAAATAGCCAATATTTTAAATGAATTTTTTATAGCAATTAAAGTAGATAGAGAGGAAAGACCAGATATTGATCATATTTATATGACAGTTTGTCAGATAATAACAGGACAAGGAGGATGGCCACTTAGCATTTTTATGACTCCAGATAAAAAACCTTTTTTTGCAGGAACTTATTTCCCTAAGGACGATAGATGGGGAATGCGAGGATTAGCAAGTCTTCTTAAAACTATTCACGTTGCTTGGGAAAATAACTCTACAAAACTTTTATCTTCTAGTGACAAGATCATTGAGGTACTAAATCAGTCGGTATCTACAGAAGGAGAAGATATAGATGACGCTATTATGGAAAAGGTATTTTCGGTTTTTCAATCGGATTTTGATGAAGTTTATGGTGGCTTTGGTATAGCTCCTAAGTTTCCAACACCCCATCAGTTGTTTTTTCTTCTTCGGTATTGGCAACAAACTAAAGAAGATAGGGCTCTTACTATGGTAGAAAAAACTTTAGACGGAATGTATTGTGGAGGGATATACGATCATATTGGATATGGATTTTGTCGTTATTCTACTGATCAAAAGTGGCTAGTTCCTCATTTTGAAAAAATGCTTTATGATAATGCTTTATTATCCATTGCTTATTTAGAAACGTATCAAATAACCAAGAAAAAACGATATGCCCGGGTTGCTGAAGAAATTTTCACTTATGTTTTAAGAGATATGACGTCTAAAGAAGGGGGATTTTATTGTGCAGAAGATGCGGATTCAGAAGGAGAAGAAGGCAAATTTTATGTATGGACGAAGAATGAAATAAAAAAAATATTAGGAGTCGAAGATGGAGAAAAGTTGGCTACCTATTTTAATGTTACAGATAAAGGAAATTTTGAAGGAAATAATATTCTAAATTTAATTGATAGTTCTTTAGCAGAGGAAGAACCTTTTTTTATTAAGGAATGTAAAGAAAAATTGTTTTCTGTACGAGAAAAAAGAATTCATCCCCATAAAGATGATAAAATTTTGACTTCATGGAATGGCTTAATGATTGCAGCTTTAGCTATTGGTGCAAGAGTTTTAAAAAAAGAACAATATCAAATAGCAGCAGAAAGAGCAATAAAATTTATTGAAGAATATTTGACTCGGGTAGATGGTCGTTTACTTGCTAGGTATCGAGACGGAGAGGCTGATTTTCTTGCTTATGCAGAGGATTATTCATTTTTAATTTGGGGGTTGTTTGAATTATATCAAACCACCTTTAATCCAAGTTATTTAACAAAAGCGATACAATTAAGCCATGATTTAATCAAATATTTTTGGGATCAAGAACAAGGTGGATTATTTGTTTATGGTAAAGATAGTGAACAGCTTATTACAAGACCGAAAGAACTGTATGATGGAGCCATTCCATCAGGAAATTCTGTAGCAGCATTTAATTTTTTAAGGTTAGCGCAGCTAGTTGATGATCATGAGTTAGAAGAAAAAGGTAATCAAATATTAAAAAGCTTTGGGAGTCAGATTAATGAGTATCCTAAAGGATATTCCTTTGCTTTAATGGCTCAATTATTTTCTCAAATTCCTAAAAGAACCATTGTTATTGTTGCACGAGATAAAGATATTCAAGTAAAAAAAATGATGGAGATCATTCATGAACAATTTATGCCTTTTACTCTGATAACTTTTTATAGTAAAGATCAGATAGAGTTAAAAAATGTGATACCAAACATAGAGGATTATAAGATGATAGAAGAAAAACCAACGGCATATATATGTCAAAACTATACTTGCTATGATCCAATTACAGATTTTAACCAATTAAAAGAAATGTTACATTCTCCTCTTAAGATAAAGTAAAAGAGAGGATGACGTCTTTTGAAAAATGATATATAATATGTTTGGATAAGTTTTTTAAATGTATCGATACTTATCGTAAAAAGATGACAACTATGAATGCAAGAGATGAGGAGGAGTTTTCATGAGATTAGAACATGTAGGAATTTGTGCAAAAGATACAACGGCGTTAAAAGATTGGTATGTTAAGTTATTTGATTTTAAGATTGTATATGATAATAAAAAACCGATACCTACTTATTTTCTTTTGATGGAAGATGAAAGTATGCTTGAAATTTATCCTATGGAACAAGAAGATCCATCAAAGACAAATAAACATCAAGGGATTCGTCATTTAGCTTTTGGAACAGATAATATTGAAGAAGATTATCAAAAGCTATTAGATCATGATGTTGAAATTATTGCTCCTTTAAAAGAATCGGGTTCAGGTGTTAAAACAGCTTTTTTTAAAGATTTAGAAGGGAATATTATTCATTTTATTCAAAGGAAAAAAAGTTTATTAGAAAAGAATAAATAAGCCTTTAAATTTAAATTTTTATAAGTCCCTATATGAAATTTCTATTGCGATTTTTATTCGGATAGTTTTGTTGAATTTAATAGAGTTAATATGAAAAAAATTTAGGTGGAAAATATATGGGGACTTATTATTTTTTCTGTCTATATATTTCATTATCTCCTATTTTTTCTTGAAATGTTTAGTCTATTTTATTAAATATTTAAGGACTTATCATGTAAAAAACTAATAGGAATATATTTCTTCAGTAAAAGTTAAGGATATATGGTATTTTATATATCGATTACGGTTATCATATAATATACATATACATAATGATACGAAGTTAGTAAAGGTTGTTTTTTCATCACTCTATCTTCAGTGAATAATGAAAAATATATAAGGATTTTTCTTGTATAAATACATACTTATATTTATAATATAAATGAACCCTCTTATTTATATTTTTGATACTGATTATCCAATTAAATTTTATAAAGTTTAATTACACATAAATAAGTAGAAGGTGTATACTTCAATAATAATGGTATTACGTTTACTTAGACAATGTGGATGAATATTTTAATATATGTTAGAATAACTGTAGAGGATAGGAGGATTTAAAAGTTACAAATATTTTTTGAGGAGGATTAATTTGAAAAGAACAGTAGGTACAACTTCTAGGGGTATTCGAGCTCCCATTATTAAACAGGGAGATAATTTAGTAAATATTGTCGTAGAATCTGTTTTACAATCTGCCAAAATGGAAAAATATCAAATTAATGATCGTGATGTTATTGGAGTCACAGAATCTTTGGTTGCAAGAGCCCAAGGAAATTATGCAAGTATTTCAGATATTGCAGCAGATGTTAATCAGAAGTTTACAGGAGATTTTGCTGTTGTTTTTCCTATATTAAGTAGAAATCGTTTTTCTTCTATTTTAAAAGGGTTAGCCATGACAGGGAAAAAAATATACTTATTTTTAACCTATCCTTCGGATGAAGTAGGTAATCATTTGATGGATATTGATGTAATGGATGAGTTAGGTATTAATCCTTATACGGATGTATTAAGTGAAGAGAAGTATAGAAGTTTATTTGGTGAAAAAGTTGTTCATCCTTTTACTGGTGTAGATTATGTAAAAATGTATAAAGATTTGGCTGCTAAGGATAATATTGAGATTTATCTTGCTAATGATCCTAGAGAAGTATTACGTTATACAAAGGAAATTTTAGTAGCGAATATACATGAACGACATCGAACAAAGCAAATATTATTAAAAGCAGGTGCAGAGAAGGTTTATGGCTTAGATGAAATATTAACAGAACCTATTAATGGTAGTGGTTATAATCCCCAATATGGTTTATTAGGATCTAATTTGGCTACCGACACAACCATTAAACTTTTTCCTAGAGATTGTGATATTTTTGTACATCAAACTCAACAATTAATAAAGGAAAAGACAGGGAAGCATGTAGAAGTAATGATTTATGGTGATGGTGCTTTCAAAGATCCGAGAGGTAAAATATGGGAATTAGCAGATCCGGTCGTTTCTCCAGCGTATACAAAAGGTTTGGAAGGAACACCAAATGAAATTAAATTAAAGTATATAGCAGACAATGAATTTCATGATTTAAATGAAGAAGAAGCAGAAATTCTTATGAGAGAAAAAATAAAAACGAAAGATAGTAAAATAATTAACGAGGCAGCAACATTAGGAACCACTCCAAGGCAGATTACAGATTTATTAGGAAGTTTATGTGATTTAACTAGCGGAAGTGGCGATAAAGGTACTCCTATTGTATTAGTTCAAGGATATTTTGATAACTATGCTACAGAATAGCGTTCATTTATGAACGCTATTTTTTTATCAAAATATAAATGATTTAATCAAATAATTTCAAAGTAAATGAGGATATGGAGATTTATTTTATACAAAATTTTATAGTTTTTTTAAATAGGTAGATAGATTATTGAATAAAGAAACGTTTAATATTTCACAAAGTGAAAAATAACTTTTGAATAGCGTACAGGTTATATCAATAAATTTTAGTCGATGAATAGTAGATGAAGGGACTAGTGGGATAGACAAAAGGGTAGAAAATTAGATCTAAAAGACAATGATAAGTTTACAGTTTGAAAAGACTATGTAATTCATTTGGCATAGTCTTATGGTTTATTTAGGGAATAGAATCAATAAATTTATCAGAATATTTAAAAATATAAACCTTTGATAAGAAAAACTTGCTAAAAAAAAAAGTCATGGTATAATCATAATAATATTTATTATTAAAAACAAAATAAGTAATAAAAAGGAGTGTAGAAATGAAAAGAGAAAAATTTGGTTCTAAATTTGGTGTTTTAGCAGCAGCAGCAGGATCTGCTATAGGTCTGGGAAATATTTGGAGATTTCCTTATATAGCAGGTCAAAATGGGGGAGCGGCATTTATTTTTATTTATATTATATTTGTTGCTGTACTTGGAATTCCTCTGATGATTTCTGAATTGACTCTTGGTCGGCATACTCGAGCAAATTCAGTAGGTGCTTATAAAGTTTTACGACCTAATAGTAAATGGAAGTATACGGGTACATTAGCGGTTATAACATCTTTTATTATTCTTTCTTTTTATTCTATTATTGCTGGTTGGGTATGTGCTTATTTACAACAAAGTATTACAGGTAAATTAATTAAAGTAGTGCCTAGTGAGTTGGAATCTTATTTTACTAATTTGTCAAGTAACACAGGTAGCGCACTATTTTGGAATGCTATTGTAATAGGAGTTACTGCTTTTATTGTTATTTCAGGAATTCAAAATGGAATTGAAAAATATAGTAAGGTTTTAATGCCTATTTTATTTTTTACTCTAATTGCGTTAATGATTCGTTCTTTGACCTTAGATAATGCTAAAGAGGGATTAGAATTTTTATTTAAGCCTGATTTTTCTCAATTAACTACTAAGTCTTTATTAGAAGCTTTAGGACATTCATTTTATTCTTTAAGCTTAGGTATGGGTATTATTATTACATATGGTAGTTATATTGGAAAAAAGGAAAACTTGGCAACGTTGTCATTACAAATTATTATAGCAGATACGTTAATGGCATTAATGGCTGGTATGGTTATTTTCCCTGCTGTTTTTGCTTATGGATTTGAACCTCAATCCGGTCCTTCATTAATTTTTATTACATTACCAGCTGTATTTCAAGCAATGCCCCTAGGAGCTGTATTTGAAACATTGTTTTTCTTGTTGGTAGCAATTGCTTCTATTACTTCTACAATGTCTTTATTAGAAGTTTCTGTTTCTTGTATTACACAAGAATTTAAAGTGAATCGAAAAAAAGCAACTATTTTATTAGCTCTTGGCGTGTTTTTATTATCTATCCCTAGTACTTTATCTTTTGGACTATGGAGTGAAGTACAAATATTTGGTATGAGTATTTTTGATTTTATGGATTTTATTGCGTCTTATGCCTTTTTAACTATTGGTGGTGGATTAACTTGTGTTTTTGTAGGATGGATTTGGGGAAGTCAAAATGCTTTTAAGGAATTAACTAGTGATGGTATTTATACAATGAAAGGGTTTAAAGTGTATGATTTTATTATAAAGTTTATTGCACCTATTGCCATTGGATTAATTTTCTTACATTCTACAGGTATTATAAAATTATAAGAGAATGGTTTTATAGTACAAATACCCTATAGATGATAAATCTATAGGGTATTTGTTGATTATAGAAAGTTTTTACGATATAAGTTTGATTACGATATTGGATAAAATGATTCAATAAGAAATCGAAGTTGTTTTATAAATGCTTGATCTAATTTTTTACTTCTTTTCTTAAATTTAGAGAAGTTCTTCTTATACTTTCTTCGAAGTTCTTGATTCAGATGTCTACGGCTGAGTAAATAATCAATATTATTAGAAGAAAGAATAAGACCATTTTGATTCATACAGATGCCTTCCCGTGCTAAGACCATAGCAGCCAATCCATAATCCTGAGTAATAATAATATCATTTTTTTCTATTTGATTGGCAATATAAAAGTCTGCACGATCTTTAGAACGATCTACAGTCACAATCTCTGCATAATCATCTGTGATTTCATGGCAATAGTTTTTGACAACAATAATATTTAATTTATATTCTTTTGCTATTTTAATGGCTAATTTTACGACGGGGCAACCATCTGCATCTACGAATATTTTCATTATATCACCTACTATGATTATATCATATAAAATATTAGGTATTACAAGGATTTTTAATTTTTATGATGGTATCCAAATATTTTATTATTAGAATGAGAGGTTTTATAAATAGTATATTAGTATAACAAATGAAAAATCTAGATAATTGTCTTTGTATGAGAATACATTGAAAAAATCTAGTTTTACATATACAATAATGTAATAGATTAAATTGTTATTCATAAGAGGAGAGTCTAATGCAGAGATTTTTTAAAATAATAATAGGAAGTGTATTTGTTGTGACTATATTTTTATATATTGAAAGTAATTGTATAGAAGTTTCAAGACATTCTATTCATTCTTCAAAAATACCAGATTCATTTCTGGGATTTAAAATTCTACAATTAACAGACTTGCATAGCAAATCATTTGGTAAAGATAATCAAAGGCTAATAAAGAAAATAAAAAAAATAAATCCAGATATAATAGTGGCTACAGGAGATATGCTAAATTCTCAAAATGACCAAGGATTAGTTTTTTTAAATTTGGCAGCTCAATTAACACCGAAATATAAGATATTGTATATAGTAGGAAACCATGAGCAAATTGCTAGAATACATGCGAATAAAATGAATTTTAATTGGTATACAGAGTATATTCAAAAATTAAAAAAATTAGGTGTTATTGTTTTAGAGGATGAAAAAGCTATCATAAATAAAAATAATGAACAAATTATTATATATGGTTTAGAAATTCCATTAATGTATTATAGTGAAGCGGGTACTCCTATGCAGGTTGAATTTAGTGAAAAATACTTAATCAATCATTTAGAAGAAAATGATAGAAAAAAATTTACAATACTTTTAGTACATACGCCTTTATATTTTTCATCGTATGTGAATTGGGGATCAGACTTGATTTTTGCAGGTCATATGCATGGTGGTATTATTCGTTTGCCTTTTTTGGGTGGAGTTTTATCACCAGAAAGAGACTATTTTCCAGAATATGATGGAGGAAAATACGAGTTAGAAAATTCTACTATGGTTGTAGGGAGGGGATTAGGAAATTATACTATTAATTTAAGAATTTTTAATCGTCCTGAACTTATGGTCGTTACATTGGATCATTAAAAAGATTTATTGGATCAATTGAAGTTTTTCTTTTCTAGTCAATTGTTTTATTTCATACTCTCTTTTTTGAGCAGAAATTCTATTTTTGTGTTTTTCATAATAAACTAATTTTACAGGGAGACGAGCTCTTGTATATTTTGCTCCTTTTCCCTGTGCATGAGTTTTTAATCTTTTAGTCAGGTTATTGGTCCATCCAGTATATAGAGTATGATCAGAGCATTCTAAAATATATACATAACACATATAATATCACCCAATATAGTATACCATTTTTTTGCTAGATAATCATAAAAAACATAGATAAAAATTCATATAGCTTAAAAGTTTCAAAGGGTATTTATTGATTTTATAAATACTAAGTAGTGATTCATATTTAAAAATTGTAATAGTTTTCGTGATATTTTTATAAGAAATACATGAAATAGTTAGCATAGGATTATTATAATGGGGAAAATAGTTATTCAACAATTCATTATATAATATTTTGATAATAATAGATATAAACATTTGGGATAAGGAGATATGTATGCGGCTAAATAATTTTATTAGTTCAACAGGGCTTTGTTCTAGAAGACAGGCAGATGAATTAATTATACAAAAAAAAGTAAAAGTAAATGGAGAAATAGCATCTTTAGGATATATTGTAGAATCTGGGGATCAGGTAGAAGTGAATGGTAAAATTTTAAAAAAGAAGAAAAACGATATTTATATTGCTTTGAATAAACCTGTAGGTATTACTTGTACAACAGAAAGACATATCAAAGGTAATATTATTGATTTTGTAAATCATCCGGAAAGAATTTTCCCTATCGGTAGATTAGATAAAGCATCAGAAGGATTGATTTTACTTACGAATGACGGAAGTATTGTAAATGAGATTTTAAGAGAAGAAAATCATCATGAAAAAGAGTATATGGTAACAGTAAATAAAAAAATTACTCCTGAATTTATCAAGGGTATGTCGAAGGGAGTAAAAATTTTTAATCCTGTTAAAAAAGAGCATACCATTACTAAACATTGCAAAGTTCTTAAAGTGAATGATCGAACATTTAAAATTATATTATCTCAAGGTTTAAATCGACAAATTCGAAGAATGTGTGCGAGCTTTGGTTATAGGGTAGTAAGGTTACAACGAATTCGTATTATGAATATTACTTTAAAGGGATTACCAGTAGGAAAATGGAGAAATTTAACGAAAGAAGAAGTAAAAATCCTTCGATTACAAAGTAAAATTAAGTAAATATGCAATTGGATAAGGAGATAAATAGGAATGAAATTGTATTGTTATATTCCTTTGTATATGATGCAGATAAAATAATTAGAGTATTGATGTAGAGAAGAGTAGAGATATAGTGTTAATGAGGTGTTTAGCATGAGGAAAACAATTGGGATATTGGCTCATGTAGATGCGGGTAAAACTACATTTGCAGAGCAGCTGTTATATCATGGAAAAAGTATAAAGAAAAGAGGAAGAGTAGATCATAAAAATGCTTTTTTAGATCATCATAATATAGAAAAAGATCGAGGGATTACAGTATTTTCCGAACAAGGTACTTTTGTATATAAAAATGTTACATACTATTTATTAGATACCCCGGGTCATATGGATTTTTCTTCTGAAATGGAAAGAGCGATTCAAGTTATGGATTATGCCATTATTATTATTAGTGGAGTAGAAGGAATCCAAGGTCATACAGAAACTGTATGGCAATTATTAAGAAAGTATCAAGTACCGACTTTTTTCTTCATTAATAAAATAGATCGAGTAGGTTCTAATGTACAAGAAGTACTAAAAGAAATACATATAAATATTACCAAAAATGTTTGCTTTATTTATAATAATGTTAAAAAGGAAGAAATGAAGGAAGAACTTATAGAATTTATGGCAGAACGAAATGAATATCTCTTTGAGCTGTATATTGAAGGAAAATATGATAAAAATTTATGGTTTACTTCTATGAAAGAAATGATAAAACAGAACAAAATATTTCCATGTTTTAGTGGATCAGCGTTGCAAGATCAAGGGATTGCAGATTTTTTAGAAGTATTCCATGATTTAACTTTTACAGAATATACGCATCACGGGGAATTTGGGGGTCGCGTTTATAAAATACGTTATGATAAGCAAGGAGTTAGAATGACTTATATAAAAGCATTACAAGGTACTTTAAAAGTAAGAGATGAAATAAGGTATGGTAATCAGGAGCATTTTATTTTGGAAAAAGTAACTCAGATTAGGGAATATAATGGTTGTAAATTTCAAACGGTCAATACAGTTTCGGCAGGACAACTTTTTGCCGTAACTGGCTTAACGAGAACAAAAGCGGGAGATGGTATTGGAAATATCCAAGGGGAAAATAGGAGTCAAATAATACCAACAATGAGATCAAAAGTGTTATTTGATAAAGCTTTACATCCTAAAGATGTCTTATACTATTTTAGGATATTAGAAGAAGAGGATCCTGCTTTAAATGTAGAATGGAATGAAACTCTACAAGAAATACAAATTCATGTTATGGGCCTTATTCAATTAGAAGTACTTAAAAAAGTAGTAGATGAAAGATTTGGTTTAGAAATCTATTTTGGACCTTGCGAAATCTTATATAAAGAAACAATATGTAGAAAGGTTACTGGATGTGGTCATTTTGAACCTTTAGGACATTATGCGGAAGTTCATTTTTTATTAGAACCAGCTAAAAGAAATACAGGAATTCTATTTGAAAGTCGTTGTCATCCTGATGATTTATCTGTAGGCTATCAAAATTTAATTCGTTCACATTTATATGAAAGGGATCATAAAGGTATATTAACTGGTTCGCCTATAACGGATTTAAAGATTACCTTATTAACAGGCAGGTCTCATAATAAACATACTAGTGGTGGTGATTTTCGAGAGGCTACCTATCGTGCTTTACGACAAGGATTAGAAAAAACAGAAAATATATTACTGGAACCATATTATCGTTTTAAATTTAAAGTAGAACTAGATCAGATAGGGAAAATTTTAACAGATATTACAAAATTACATGGAACTTTTAAATCTCCGCAAGTTACGGGACATAAAGCCATAATCACAGGTAGAGGACCTGTGGCTATGTTTATGAATTATACGATGGATTTTATAGCCTTTACTCAGGGTAAAGGGAGTATGAGCTTTATCTTTGATGGATATGATTTTTGTCATAATACAGAAGAGGTGATTAAGAAAAAGAAATATAATAAAAATGCTGATTTGGAATATACCTCTAGCTCCATTTTTTGTTCTAAAGGACAATCATATACAATAAAAGGAAGTAAAGTGGAAGAACATATGCATTGTTTATAAAACGAAATTAATCAACTTTAGATTGTAATAAATCTTCCGCTTCATCAGTTGTAATTTCTTTAATGAGACTAATTTCATCAATTAAAAATCTTTGGGCTTTGTCTAACATTTGTTTTTCACTAGAGTTTAAAGGTTTTTTCTTATTTAAAAGGATTAAATCAATAACAACTTCTGCGGTTTCTTGTAATGAACCAGATTTAATTTTTTTCATGTTCATTTGTTGTCTTTGTTTAGAGTTTAAAGATTCTAATGAGTTAGATTGTCTTTCGTGAAATTTTCGTAACACTTTTTCCAATGTAGAAACATCACTAATTAAACGTACATTTGAATCAGATATTTTATCAACAGGTATCATAATTTCCATATTACCAGTTAGCATTTTAATAATATAATACGATCGTTTTTTTCCTAAAAACTCTTTTTCTTCAATGCTTTTAATAATACCTGTTCCTTGCATGGGATATACAATACTATCACCAACTTCAAACAAAAAAAACACCTCCATGATATAATGTTAATTTTTATTATATCATAAGGTTGGAAAAATATCAAATATACTATGATATCATGAAGGATATAATCATGTCAATGATTTATTTTTTTGATTTGATAAATATTGTTACAAAGTATTTGAATTTATAGTATTAAATATTCGAGGTGAAATATAAATTTTTCACTAAAGAATAGTATCTGATAGAATGATTGTTGTTCTTATTGAATTGTAGTATATTATAAATCAAGTTATAATAATGAGAAATAAAATGAGGAGGCTATATAGATGTATACAAAGTCAGAACTTTTAACTCATCTTAAAAAATTAAATATTGATCCTAAAGGAACTTTATTAGTTCATTCTTCAATGAAAAGTATAGGAAAAGTAGAAGGGGGAGCAGATACTGTTTTAGATGCCTTATCTGAATATATGCAAGATGGGTTGTTAGTTTTACCGACTCATACATGGTCTTATATTAATGCAAAAAACCCCAAGTTTTATGTAGATCGTTCTCCTTCTTGTATTGGTATATTGCCTGAATTATTTAGAAAAAGAGAGGGAGTTATTCGATCCCTACACCCAACTCATTCTGTAGCTGCTTTAGGAAGGGATGCAGAAGAGTTTGTAAAGGGGAATGAATGTTATGATACCCCTTGTGCAAGGAAATCACCTTGGGGAAAATTATTGGATAGAAATGCAGATATTATGCTTTTAGGAGTAGATTTACGAAGAAATACATTTATTCATGGAATTGAAGAATGGGCAGATATACCAGGTAGATTAACATATGATCATGAACAACTTTATACAGTGTTATCAGATGGTACAGAAATATCTGTTCCTTCACGAAGACATTGTGGTGATTCTTGGTCTGAATATTTTTGGAAAGTAGATGAAATTTGTGAAAAAAATAAGGTAATGCATAAAGGATTTTTTGGAGATGCATTAGTACGTATTTGTAAAGCAGAACCTTTGACAAAATTACTTACTACGATGTTGAAAATTAATCCTAATTTATTTTCGGATAATCAGCCTTTAAACATGACTTTATATCAACATTTAGTGTAAAAATAGAGTTATTTATTGTTTGAAGAATATTTCTTTTAAATAATGAATATTGTATCCGCTAAGGGCAAGTAATAGTTGAGAAGGAAAGTAAAAAATCCAAATTAAAAATTCAAAAGGACCATGATTGAGAATATTAAACAATCCGACATTGAGATCACAGATAACAAAGAGAAACATTCCTAGTGCTATCATAGTAGAGGTTTCTTTAGGATATAGATGTTTATTTATAGTGTTTATAGCAATAATAAAACTTATAATTAATAGTCCTCCATAAATAATACTAATGAAATATAGAGAATTTTGGATATTTGTAGGCTTGAATAGAAAAGAAATTAAAAAAAATAAGATATAAAATATAGAAATCTTTAATAAATTCTGTTTAAATACTCTATAGGTCTGTTTATGTCTTACTATATATGTAATTTGTACTAAGATAAAAGCACACACTCCCAGTGTATTCCAATTAAGAAATAGGAAAAAAAAGTCTGCCATACCGGTGAAAAAAAATGCTATTTGTAATAGTGAGGTATCTCTTTTAGTATAGCCATGATTATTAATGAATAAAGTCAAAAGGGAACAAAGAATGATAGTAGTATATTTTAAATAAGAAGAATTTACTGGATATGTGTTTTTAAATATGATGTCCACGATAATAAAAGTTAAATAAAGAAGTACATTGATTAAAGTAATAATCCAAATCATTCGTTTTTTTATCAAAAAATTATCTCCTTTATAATCAGATATTTGTTATTAGTATGCGAATTAAAGTAAAAACAAATACATTGGGTTTATAGTACTTTATTGATAATTATATTTTTATCTATTTTAAAGAATACTAATATAAAGTGAAATATCATCGTATTTTTTAAGAAGTATAGCTGATTTAAATATATTGTTTTAAAAAAGAGTTAAGATACTTGATCTTAACTTTTTTTATCGAAGAAAAATTTCATTACTTTACTTTTTTTATTCTATAGTTTATATTTTATTATATTAAGTATAGTTTATTTCATTAAAATTAGGATATACGGTCTTAGTGAATAATATAAGAAGGGGGGAATGAAAATGAAGTTTGTCTCTTGGAATGTAAATGGATTACGGGCTTGTGTCAAAAAAGGTTTTTTAGAATATTTTAAAAAAATAGATGCAGATATCTTTTGTATTCAAGAAATAAAATTACAAGAAGGACAAATTCAGTTGGATTTATTAGAATATGAACAGTATTGGAACTATGCGATGAAAAAAGGATACTCTGGAACAGCTGTGTTTACAAAACATAAGCCTTTAGCAGTAACTTATGGTATAGGAATAGAAGAACATGATCAAGAAGGACGAGTGATTACTTTAGAATTTGAAAAGTTTTATGTAGTTAATGTATATACTCCTAATTCACAAAGGGAATTGGTAAGGTTAGATTATAGAATGAGTTGGGAAGATGATTTTAGGGATTATATAACAGTCTTAGATAGGAAAAAGCCTGTCATCTTATGTGGCGATTTAAATGTAGCGCATCAAGAAATCGATTTAAAAAATCCCATAACCAATAGAAAAAATGCAGGATTTACAGATCAAGAAAGAGAAAAGATGACGAAGTTATTAGAAAAAGGATTTATTGATACTTTTCGATATTTTTATCCAAACCAAGAAGAAGCATATACTTGGTGGTCATATATGAGAAAATCAAGGGATCGAAATGTTGGATGGAGAATTGATTATTTTATTGTATCTGAAAGATTAAAAAATAAATTAAAAGATTCACAGATTCATTCTCATATCATGGGTAGTGATCATTGTCCCGTAGTATTAGAAATGTTAAAATGTTCATAGAAGAATATAATATTACTATAGTATAATTTAATTTTAAAAATAAGTATGTTAAAAAAAGACCTTATCATAAAATTAGATAACAATAAGAGTAATATTTATTTTTATAATATGTTATAATGAAAGACTCATTATATAGTATAATTCAGTTTGAAATTGAAAGGGGTAGCTTTATGAAATTAGTCTATAAAGGTAAAACAAAGGATGTATATGATTTAGAAAATGGGAATTATCTTCTTAAATTTAAAGATGATGTAACTGGAGAAAATGGTGTTTTTGACCCAGGTGCAAATACTGTTGGTTTAACTGTTGAAGGGGTAGGAAAAGCAGGACTTCAATTAACAAAGTATTTTTTTGAATTATTAGAAGATCAAGGAATCCCTACTCACTATGTAGAGGCAGACATTGAAAAAGCAACCATGATTGTAAAACCTGCAACAGCATTTGGGAATGGACTGGAAGTAATTTGTAGATATCGAGCTGTTGGTAGTTTTATACGTCGATATGGAATGTATGCAAAAGAAGGACAACCTTTAGATGGTTTTGTAGAAGTAACTTTAAAGGATGATATGCGTCAAGATCCTCCTATTACTAAAGATGCGTTAGTGATGTTAGGAATTTTATCAGAAGATGAGTATGAAATATTAAAAAGGTTAACTAAAAAAATTGGGGCTATTATAAAAAATGAATTAGCCCAGAAAGGTCTTGAACTATATGATATAAAGTTTGAATTTGGAAGAGTAGGTAAGGATAAGCATATTGCACTTATTGATGAAATTTCAGGAGGTAATATGCGTGTTTATCAGAAAGAACATTATGTAGAACCCTTAGAATTAACACAAAAGATGTTAGAAAAATAAAGATTTAAAAAGGTTCCCATTACATTAGGGGAACCTTTTCATTATGGATAAGGAACACTTAAGTTAAGTTTAAGGAATTACCAAGACAGGGATATTTGAATGCTTTACTATTTTACTTGCAACAGAACCCATTAAATATTTATCAATACCTGTAAGGCCTTTTTTTGTAATAATAATTAAATCAACATTGGTTTCTTGAGCTTTTTTTATAATTTCACTTGCAGGATAACCAAAAATACAATAATCTTCAAAGGAGATAGGATCTACAAATGTTATGGCTTCTTTTAAAATCTTTTTACCTTGTTCTTTTAATATTCGTAACATATCATGTGTAAAAATACTGTTTATTTCGATTACATTTAAAAAGATAACGTGGCATTGAAATTGTTCAACCATATTTTTGACAACTTCTAATGCTTTAAAATTTTGTTCAGATCCATCAACAGGGATTAATATTTTTTTAACTTCCATAAAGCCCCCTCCTTTTAAAGAATTGTAATAATTATATTTCTTACAAACAACAACTATATAAGTTTAAATATTCTGACTATATCTTCATTATACTCTAAAAAGAAAAAATGTCAATATTAACAATGAGAGAAGATTTTTCAAAATAAAAGATTGCGAATATCTATTGACGTAGATAGCAAACATGATATAGTATCAGTTATAGTTGCTTATATATGCTTAACTTTATATATTTATTCTTAATTTTATGTTCCTTAGGGTTAACAATTATATAAAAATAAATAAAATACAGGAGGTTATTTATGTTTCGTATTAAACCAAAAATTTTGCCTTCTTTTAAAGAGGCAATGATATTGACGATAATTATTTTATGTACTATTGGTATTTCTATTATTTATTTTGAATCTGTTCCACATATTCCTATTGTTATTTCAATTTTGATTCTTATTGCTTATGGATTAAAGAAAGGATTAACTTTTAAAGAGTTGGAATATGGGATGGGCGAAGGAGCAAAGGCAGCTATTGGTTCGGTATTTCTTTTTTTCTTTATTGGAATTTTAGTAAGTAGTTGGATTATTAGTGGAACAATTCCCGCATTAATGCAAGTGGGACTTGCTATGGTTACTCCAAAGTGTTATTTTGCTATTATTTTTTTAATATCTTCTTTAATAGGTTTAGGAATCGGAAGTTCTTTGACTACATCAGCAACAATAGGGACAGCTTTCATGGGAATCAGTGCTGCTCTTGGCTTTTCGTTACCTATGACTGCTGGGGCAGTGATTTCGGGAGCTTTTTTTGGAGATAAAATGTCTCCTTTATCAGATACAACTAATTTAGCTGCTTCTATGGCACGGGTAGATTTATTTGAACATATTAAAAATATGGGATGGACTACGATACCTGCTTTTATTATAACATTACTTTTGTTTGTTGTTTTATCACCAACAGGACAACAATTAGATGCGCAACAACTTTATGATTTTAATGTCGCTCTATCAGATACAGGAATGATTTTTTGGTATAGTTTTATTCCCCTTGTAGTTATGATTATTTTATCAGTGAAAAAAATGCCTGCTTTAATTACTTTAGCAACTAGTTCTATTGTAGCAATTACTGTATCTTTTTTTCATTTTAAAAATCAAAGTATTTCTGCATTATTTAATATATTATATGGGGGATATGTATCTCAAACAGGAAATTCAATGATTGATGTTTTATTAACTCGTGGAGGCATCGAAAGTATGATGTTTACAGTATCGTTAGTATTATTAGCTTTAAGTATGGGAGGACTTTTATTTACTCTAGGTATTATTCCAAAATTTCTTATACAAATGGAAAATATGTTAACCAATAGGGGATCTTTAATTACAGTTACAGCATTAACTGGAATTATGGTGAATTTTTTGACAGGGGAACAGTACTTATCCATTTTAATCACCGGAGAAATGTATCAATCTCAATTTGAAAAATTAGGTCTAAATGGTAAATACTTATCAAGAGTATTAGAAGATGCAGGTACAGTAGTAAATCCCTTGGTTCCTTGGGGAGTATGTGGAGTTTTTTTAACCAATGTTCTTGGAGTATCTACGATACAATATCTTCCTTTTGCATTCTTTTGTATTTTGTGTCCTATTCTTACTATTATTTACGGTTGGACAGGATGGACGATTACTCAAAAAAAAGAGGACAAAAAAATAACAAATGTATAATAATAACCCCTGTTTTCAATAAGCAGGGGTTTATAATTGAGTGAAATATTGTCCTTATGATAAAATAAAAATTCAATGGATATTAAGAAATTATTGTATCTATGGATGTAAGATTAATGGTGTTTGTCTTATATAGTAGTATAAAAAGGAGTGAAGATATGAAAAATATTGTAATATATACGGATGGAGCTTGTTCAGGAAATCCAGGACCAGGAGGTTATGGTATCGTTCTTTTGTATAAAGGTTATCGCAAAGAATTATCAGGAGGTGCTTTAGAAACAACAAATAATCGAATGGAACTTTTAGCAGTAATTAAGGCTTTAGAAGCTTTAAAAGAACCTTGCCAAGTTACTTTATATAGTGATTCAAAATATGTAGTGGATGCTATTGAAAAAGGATGGGTTTTGAAGTGGAAAAAGAATGGATGGATGAGAAATAAAAAAGATAAGGCTTTAAATTCAGATTTATGGGAAGTGTTATTACAATTATTAAACGTCCATAAAGTTCAATTTCATTGGGTAAAAGGACATGCAGATAATAGAGAGAATGAAAGATGTGATTTTTTGGCTAGGCAATTTATTGAAAAACAGATAAAATCAGAATAAAAATGTAAATCGTATATAAAAATATGATGAATTATAAAGGTTTATAGAGAGAAAGGAGTCAAAATGCAAAAAGTACAGTCCTGGGATCAGTTAGAAGATAAACGTAAAGAAAAAAATAAAAATGTTTCTTTGTTTTATTTTACCTCAAAAACATGTCCTGTTTGCCATGTTTTATTACCTAGAGTAGAAAAATTGGTTTCTATATATCCCAAAATTTCTGCAATCCATATAGATATTGAAAAAATACCAAAAGCTCAAGGAGAATTTATGGTATTTAGTGCTCCTACCGTATTAATATTTTGGGAAGGAAAAGAAATTTTTCGTCAATCTAGATTTATTCGTTTAGAGGAAGTAGAAGAATGTATAAAAAAATATATATAATATATTTCTTTAAAGGTTGTAACATTTTTGATTGTTTCACATAATATAAAATATAGGACAAGAATTTATAAAACAGACAATTCTGATCCTATCCTTTATTATAAGGAACAGAATTTTTATATATATGCAGGAGATATCTATCTCCTGCTTTTGCTGTGTATAGTTATATATTTAAAGGATAGTTCTGATAGTAACAATTTCTAATCGGTTATCAAAATCTATAAAATTAATGATTTGAGTTATAATTTTATCACAATAGGAAGAGCTATTACTGGCACAGGCAATACCTAAGGTTGATTTATTCCATATTTCATGATCTTTTGTTTCGCATATACTAACATTAAATTTTTGTTTAATTCTTTGAGTAATACTTTTTATAATACTTCTTTTATCTTTTAATGAATAGGCATCCAATAGGAAAAGCTCAATTTCGATGGCTTTTATAACTATGATCATCACCTCTTTTTATAATTATGATTAATGATATTATATAATAAATGTAAAATAAATAGAAGGTAGTAAGTAATACTAGTAGAGTGTTTTAAAATTAAAAGTTATCAGAGGAACTAATAAACGGTATAAATTTCAACCAAATAAAGATGTTTTTTTAGAAAAACATAAGAAATAAACGAAAAAACCACAAGATCATGTTTTTTGCTTATTGCAAAACACTATATATAGTGATAGAATAAGATAATCTTACATAAAGGGAGAGGGAAAAATGAGTGTAAAACAAGTTATTAAACGAGATGGACGAGTGGTAGATTTTGATGAATCTAAAATTAAAGTAGCCATACAACGAGCAATGATTGCTACAGAAAAAGGAGTTGATAATGATCTTATTGAAAGAATATCGAAAAGTATTAGTAGTCAAGTTAAAAACAAGACTCATATAGAAGATATTCAAGAAATGGTAGAATTTAAACTTATGGGGAGTAATCGAAAAGATGTTGCACAAGCATATATAAGATACCGGAATGAAAGAACGGAATATCGAAATAAGGTGAATAAGTTAGATAAAAAAAT
>JAAYSE010000056.1 GCA_012524135.1 Candidatus Epulonipiscium sp.
AGTTTTATTGAAGAATTAAAAACACTCTATTGACAAAAGAAGAAAAATTTGCTACATTAAAAACAAAATATATTACTGCAATGAAAAAGAGGAGTATTCAAAGGAAGGCTATATAGCGAATTGAGGATGGTGGAAGCTCAATGAGTCTCTTTGAAGAAGGGCACTTTGGAGCAGTTTGTATTAAGTGGATATGTTTTTAACATATCAACAAGGGTGGAACCGCGGAAAATACATCTTTCGTCCCTTATAGGGATGAGGGTGTTTTTTTATTTTCAATAATGTAGAGCAGACAGAAAGGATGAATCGGTAAGATGAACCCAAAAGAAAAAACAATGGAAAAAGTAGTATCTCTTGCAAAATCAAGAGGATTTGTATATCCTGGTTCAGATATCTATGGAGGATTATCGAATACATGGGACTATGGTCCATTAGGAGTAGAATTAAAAAATAATATTAAGCAAGCTTGGTGGAAAAAATTTATTAAAGAAAGTCCTTATAATGTAGGTCTTGATGCAGCTATTTTAATGAATACCCAGGTTTGGCAAGCTTCTGGACATTTAGAAGGGTTTAATGATCCATTAATGGATTGTAAAAATTGTAGGGAACGCTTTCGAGCAGATCAATTAATTGAAGAATATATGAAACAACAGGGAATAGAAGAAGAAGTGGATGGATGGAGCAATGAAGCAATGCAAACGTATATCCAAAAAGAAAATGTACCCTGTCCTTCTTGTGGATCTAAAGATTTTACAGATATTCGTCAATTCAATCTTATGTTTAAAACCTTTCAAGGGGTAACAGAAGATTCAAAAAATGTAGTTTATTTACGTCCTGAAACAGCTCAAGGTATTTTTGTCAATTTTAAAAATGTACAAAGAACGAGTAGAAAAAAAATTCCCTTTGGTATTGGTCAAATAGGTAAATCTTTTCGTAATGAAATTACACCAGGTAATTTTGTATTTAGAACAAGAGAATTTGAACAAATGGAGTTGGAATTTTTCTGTAAACCTGGAACAGATTTAGAATGGTTTCAGTACTGGAAAGATTTTTGCTTTCATTGGTTATTGAATTTAGGTCTACCTAAAGAACATTTACAGTTAAGAGATCATACTCCTGAAGAATTGTCTCATTACAGTGTAGCTACAACAGATATTGATTATCTATTTCCTTTTGGTTGGGGAGAACTTTGGGGAATTGCAGATCGAACGGATTATGATTTAAAACAACATCAAGAACATTCTAAAGAAGATATGAGCTATTTTGATCCTCATACCAATGAGAGATATATTCCTTATTGTGTGGAGCCTTCACTTGGTGCGGATCGTGTAACTCTTGCTTTTTTATGTGAAGCATATGATGAGGAAGTATTAGAAAATGATGATGTACGTACAGTACTTCGTTTTCATCCTGCTTTGGCACCTGTGAAAATAGCTGTATTACCTTTATCTAAAAAGTTATCAGAAGAAGCTCAAAAGGTATATCAAGATTTATTAAAAAAATATACAGTGCAATATGATGATACGGGAAGTATTGGAAAACGATATCGTCGTCAAGATGAAATTGGTACTCCTTATTGTATTACCTTTGATTTTGATTCTTTAGAAGATCAAGCAGTTACGATTCGACATAGAGATAGTATGGAACAAGAGCGTATTAAAATTGCTGATTTAGATAATTATTTTCAAGATAAGTTTAATTTTTAACGAAAAAGATATAAAAGTTCTTAAAAACGTTATAAAAAAAATTTTTTTATGGTATAATATAAACGAATTTAGAATAGATTTCCATAGCCTGTACAATAATATTAGATTGTCCCAGATAAACATAGAGAGAGAAAATATCAAGGCTTACTATTCTATTTATTAAAATACATACCATAGGAGGTAAAATCAAATGAGCAAAAAGTTTGTTTATATGTTTAAAGAAGGCAATGCGACGATGAGAAACCTTTTAGGTGGAAAAGGAGCTAACTTAGCTGAAATGACTAATTTAGGTCTTCCTATTCCTCAAGGATTTATCGTATCTACCGAAGCTTGTACGGATTATTATGATAATGATCAAACAATATCAGAAGAAATTGTAGAACAAATTGAAAAATCTTTAAAAGAATTAGAAACAATTACAGGTAAAAAATTTGGTGATACAGAAAATCCTTTATTAGTTTCTGTTCGTTCAGGAGCTCGTGCTTCTATGCCTGGAATGATGGATACCATTTTAAATTTAGGATTAAATGACATATCAGTAGAAGGATTTGCAAAAGCGACGAAGAATCCTCGTTTTGCATATGATTCCTATCGAAGATTTATTCAAATGTTTTCGGATGTAGTGATGGAAATTCCTAAAACTAAATTTGATGCTATTTTTGATCGTGTGAAAGAAAAAAATAATTGCGAATTAGATACAGATTTAACAGCCGATCATTTAAAAGATATTATTACGCAATTTAAAGCACTTTACAAAGAAGAACTAGGACAAGATTTTCCTCAAGATCCCAAAAGCCAATTATTATCTGCAATCAATGCGGTATTCCGTTCATGGAATAATCCAAGAGCGATTGTTTATCGTAGGATGCATGATATTCCCGGAAGTTGGGGAACTGCTGTTAACGTACAAATGATGGTATTTGGTAATATGGGAGATACTTCTGGAACGGGAGTTGCCTTTACAAGAAACCCTGCCACAGGAGAAAATAAACTATATGGAGAATATCTTATTAATGCTCAAGGTGAAGATGTAGTAGCTGGAATTCGTACACCTAATCATATTCGTACACTTGAAAGTAAGATGCCTGAAGTCTATAAACAATTTGTTGAAATTGCAGAAAATCTAGAAAAACACTACAAAGATATGCAAGATATGGAATTTACCATTGAGGATAAAAAATTATATATTTTACAAACACGTAATGGTAAAAGAACAGCTGCCGCAGCTCTAAAAATTGCAGTAGACTTAGTAGATGAAGGATTAATTACAGAAAAAGAAGCTCTTTTACAAGTAGATCCTAAACAATTAGATCAATTGTTACATCCTAATTTTGATGATCATGCATTAAAAGCAGCTACACCTATTGCAAAAGGATTACCTGCTTCTCCAGGAGCTGCAGCAGGACAAATTTATTTTACAGCAGAAGATGCAAAGGCAGCTCATGAACGAGGTGAAAGAGTTGTTCTTGTTCGTTTAGAAACTTCTCCTGAGGATATTGAAGGTATGGCAGCATCTAGGGGAATTTTAACAGGACGTGGAGGTATGACTTCTCATGCGGCTGTTGTAGCTAGAGGAATGGGAACTTGTTGTGTATCTGGTTGTCATGACGTAGTTATTAAAGAAGATGAAAAGCAATTTATAACTGAAGATGGTACGGTATATAAAGAAGGTGACTATATTTCTTTAGATGGTTCTACCGGAAATGTATATGGAGAAGATGTACCAACTGTAGATCCAGAAATTTCGGGTGATTTTGCTCGTTTCATGGGATGGGCAGACGAAGCTAGAGTATTAAGTGTAAGAACCAATGCTGATATACCTAAAGATGCAAAAAAAGCTTTAGAATTTGGTGCAGAAGGTATTGGACTTTGTCGTACAGAGCATATGTTCTTTGATGAAGATCGTATTGCTAAAGTACGTAAAATGATTTTATCAAAAACTAAAGAAGGTAGAAGTGCTGCGTTAAGCGAATTATTACCTTTACAAAAACAAGATTTTGTTGGTTTATACGAAGTAATGGCAGGAAAACCTGTAACTATTCGTTTATTAGATCCTCCTCTACATGAGTTCTTACCTCAAGAAGAGGAAGATATTAAAGCATTGGCTAAGGCAATGAATGTTAGCTTTGAAGAATTAAATGCAACCATTCAATCCTTACATGAATTTAATCCTATGATGGGGCATAGAGGATGTCGTTTAGCCGTTTCTTATCCTGAAATTGCAGCAATGCAAGCAAGAGCTATTATAGAAGCAGCAGTAGAAGTTAAGAAAAATAAAGGTTACGATATCATTCCAGAGATTATGATTCCTTTAGTAGGAGAAGTAAAAGAGTTAAAATATGTAAAAGAAGTTGTTGTAAATACGGTACAAAAAGTATTAAAAGAAGCAGGAGTAGAAATTGAATATCATGTAGGTACTATGCTTGAGATTCCACGTGCTGCTTTAACAGCAGATGAGATTGCACAAGAAGCAGATTTCTTCTCCTTTGGAACCAATGATTTAACTCAAATGACATTTGGATTTTCTCGAGATGATGCAGGTAAATTCTTAGAAGATTATTATGATAAGCAAATCTATGAATTTGATCCTTTCTCCAGAATTGATCAAAAGGGTGTTGGACAATTAATCAAAATTGCAACAGAAAAAGGTCGTTCTACAAAACCTAATCTTAAATTAGGAATTTGTGGAGAACATGGTGGAGATCCATCTTCTATAGAATTCTGTCACTCTTTAGGATTAAATTATGTGTCTTGTTCACCATTTAGAGTACCTATTGCTCGATTAGCTGCGGCACA
>JAAYSE010000057.1 GCA_012524135.1 Candidatus Epulonipiscium sp.
AAGTTATAATTATAAAAGTCAAAAAATTTAAAATAGAAATTCAATAAAAATTAAAATAGAAAGAAGGAATCAATGATGAAAGGTACAGTAGTAGCTGTTTGGCTTCGCACTTCCAGAAGAATTTATGGAGATCCTACCGTCAATCAAGGAATGGAACAAGTAGGTTGGAATCCGAATAAGATCTTTACTCCTACCGAAGAAGTAGATGATCAAAAAGTTATGGATTTTGTTCAATTTCTAGCTAAAGAACAAAACCTTACTTCTCAAGAAATTTGGAGTGTTATTGGTAAAGACAATATCAAAAGTTTTTATGAAACTTATCCTGCTTTTTTCCAAAAGCCCAATTTATATTCCTTTTTACGATCTATGCAAGATATACATAATATCATTGCAAAAAGAATTCCAGGAGCAAAACCACCCTACATAGATATTCAACCTACTTCCAAATATGAAGCCGTTTTTACATATCGTTCCAAGCGACGTATGTTTGAATATTTATATGGAATGCTAGAAGGTGCTCAAGAACATTTTGAAGAAAAAATTAAAATAGCACTCATAGCACAAGAAGGAGATACTTGTACACTTAAACTGACTTTTCCAGAAATTATCTACTATGAAAAAAAATATCGATTCAATCAATGGCTCTCTTTAGGTTTTATTCACAGTCTACAAGGGAAAATTGCCATTGCCTCTGTGGTGGTCACTGTTTTACTTTCTTTTATACTTTCCTCGTTTCTTCAAGGACCTAAATTATATGGTGCACTAGCTTTAGGAGTAGGTATTAGTACATATCTCATTGGTAGCGGTTTATTAGCTCCTGTAAAAGAGATTAAGAAACAATTACAATATTTAATGCAAAATCATTATATCTATGATGTGAAATTAAAAACAAATGATATATTAGAGGATATCAATAATAGAATTAATCAGTACAATCAAGCTTTGACTAAAGATTTTGTTGGATTTAAAGGAATTACAGATGAAATGAAAGAATTTGGTGAACGTTTTAAACATAGTGCAACTCAAATGGGACAAACTTTTACAGAAATAAATAATGTAGTAGAACATGTTGCAGAAGGAGCTGTCAATCAGGCAGAAGAAACAGAAGCCGCAGTATCTGTTTTAGATGAGAGTATTAAAGGTTTAAAAAATGTAGTTGAACAAGAAACTCAAGGAAAAGAAATGTTAGAAAATGTAGTCAATCAAATTAAAGAAAGTGATCAGGCCATCAAAAAAGTTATATCCGACCTTGGAAATGTAGAAAGTCAATTTTCACAAGTAGAACAAGAAAGTACCGATCTTCAAGGAAAAGCTCAAGATATTCAAACGATTGTTACTACTGTAAGTGCCATTGCAGAACAAACAAACTTACTCGCGTTAAATGCATCTATTGAAGCAGCCCGTGCTGGTGAATCAGGTAGAGGTTTTGCGGTTGTTGCAGAAGAAATTCGAAAACTTGCTGAAGGATCTCAAGAAGCGGTTGAAAACATAGAAAAAAACCTAGAACAATTTAGTAAACAAATTTTACGTCTTGGAGAACGAATTCAAGAGCAAGGTCAAGTATTAAATAATCAACGAGTGGACTTAAATAATGCTGGCTCGATGAGTAATGAAGCTGTTTCTAATATTCAAGTTGTATCCCAAGATATGATTGCGATGATTGATCAACTCATTCAACAAAGCAAATCCATCCAAAGTATTTTTGAAAAAATGGAAGGGTTAGCTGCAATTTCAGAAGAAAATTCAGCTATTTCACAAGAAGTCAGTGCCAATGTTAATTCTTATGTAAATGAAATTCAAACAATATTAAATAATGTAGAAGCTTTTCAACAAATTATAGAGACATTTAAACAAAATTTAGGTAAGTATACCATATAGGAGTTTATCATGAATAAAGCATTTACAACATCCTTAGCAGAAAAATTACAACAATTTGATTTTCAACAGATATCAGAAAATCATACCAATTCAATAACTTTTTTAAAACAAGAACATACTCATTTATACATTGTTAATCTAGTTCCCATGCAGGGAATGTTAAACTCTGACGAAAGAAAAGCATGGGAACAAATGTATATACAAAGAATCAAAAAATTATCTCAACAAGCACCTGCAGATCGAATTATGATTATCCAATTATATATAACCGAAACAAAAGGAGATCTTTACTTTCAAGAATTATGCCAATATCCTTTTGATCCAGATCAAGAAATGTACTTTATTCCTTGGTTAATAGACTTAGAACAAAAAAAATTAAGAATTCCTCCAAACCAACCAAAAAAAATCTTACAAATAGAAAAGTGGATTGAACAAATACTGGATCCTCAAAATACAAAAGAAACCACGAAAGTCATGCCTCTAGAGTTAAAAAGTACCAACCTTCTTCTAACGTTAAGTCTAATAGCGATCCATGGTTTACTTTGGATTTGGATGGAACGATCCGGAGGTTCTACAGACACCAAGGTATTACTTCAATTTGGAGCCAATGAAATAGGACGAATTTTATATTATGGGGAATATTGGAGACTTTTTACCTCTATGTTTCTTCATATTGGCGTGATGCATTTACTCTACAATAACTTTAGCCTGTACCTTTTTGGTAGTCGTGTAGAAAAATATTTTGGAAAAATGAAGTTTCTTATCATATATCTTTTTTCTGGACTCGTGGGCAGTGCTTTAAGTGTATTGTTAGCCTATTATATGGGAAATTTGACCAATCTATCAGCAGGTGCCTCCGGAGCTATTTATGGGCTTCTTGGAGCTACCTTTGCCCTCGGTCGCAGAACACAACGATCGATCGATCAACTATCCGCCTATACCATCGCTATTATGATTGTAGTAGGACTCGGTATGGGCTTTGTTTATTCTAATATTGACAATATGGCCCATCTTGCAGGTTTACTAACCGGCTACCTTTTAGGCAGGATACTATAAATACAAAATGAAATTAGGGTGATAGAACTTGAACATAGTAGCAATTTATACACAAGGGGTTTCGCCTCATCCTCTTTTTCAAAAGGCGCTACATATTATTACCAATACATTAAAAGAATTAGATGTTACGGTAGATCTAGTAGACTTAGCTCTTTGGGAATTACCTTACTACCAAGGAGAAAGTGTAACCCCCATGGAATCTATCATAGAAAAGATTCAGGCATCTCAAGGAGTTTTTCTGGGTACTTGTATGCAGCATCAAAATATAGAAGGACGAATGATCGTATTTTTTGATCACTGTCACCACCCCAAATATGCGGATGCTTTTATAGACAAGCCTCTCCTATCTTTAGTGCTAACCCAAGATCAAGGCGAACAAGAGGGAGATATCTATATAACAAAAAGATGGGAGCAACTTAAAGGACAAGAAGGAACTCAAATAGTAGGAGCTATTCCTTTTATGTCCTCTTGGGATGAACAATGGACCACGTTTATAGAAAGAAAAACAGAAGACTTTTATCGGATCTTACGACAGAACCGAAAAAGCCTTCCCAAAAGTATT
>JAAYSE010000058.1 GCA_012524135.1 Candidatus Epulonipiscium sp.
ATAGCCACATACTTCACATTGCCATAATTTCATAATATAACCTCCCTAGATTTTATTTAAAGCAGGAATTCAACTACTATATATAGTATATCATATTATTCAGATAATGCAAAGAATATATTGCCAATTTTTGTTGAAAAAACTCAATAAAAACTTAGGTATAGTCGACAGGATTTACTAAAATTTGTAAAAAATATATGATAAAATAGGCTTGTACAAATTTAGATGGCTCCTATTTTGTATTTCTTATTATGAGGTTGTATATTTTTATGCAAAAGAGAAATAGAGGACACAGGGGGGTATAGGATGAGTGAACTGAGTATACCAACAAATATTAAACAAGTTGGAGAAATTCCGGATGGAATTCAAATTTATTTAGAGGATTATGTATATACTTATTTATATCAGTATGCTAGAAAGGATACAAAAAGCGAGAGGTTAGCTGTATTGATAGGAAAGTATGAAAAAAGGGAGGAGGAGGAGATTGTATTAATTAGTGGAGCCATACAAGTAAAAGATCCTGAGATTGAGAAAGGACAGCCTCATTTTACAGAAGAAGCTTGGGAATATGTTCAAGAAAAGCAAAAAGAATATTTCCCAGAAACTCAGGTATTAGGATGGATGCATACTCAGCCGGGTTATGGATTGGTGATGACGTCATTTCATCATAAAGAACATGAAAAGTGGTTTAAAATGCCCTATCAACTTATATATGTAATTGATCCTATAGGCAAGTTAGATCACTTTTATCGTTGGAGAGAAGGGTTTCGAGATGTTTCTGGTTATTTTATTTATTATGACCGTAATGAAGAAATGCATGATTATATGTTGGATCATCGAGTCATAAAAAATAAAATACTGGAGCAACCAGAAGATGTTATTGTTCAATATCGAAAACAAGATCGGTATCGCAGACAAGAAGCTCAACAAAAAAAGATTATTCATATGCTTACTTCTTTTAGTGCGGTATTACTATTTATTTGTCTAATTATGGGAATTGGACTTATTTATAATGTAGAACAGGTGCAACAATTGCAAGAAGCACTTAATACAATGGATTCTACTTATACTAATTTATTTACTCAGATTAAAGGAGATGCTATAGAAGGTGTTTTTGCTCAAGAAATAGAAGTAGATGATGGGGCAGAAGAAGATATGGAAATGGTTGTAGTCCAAGAAAAAACAGAAAAAAATTTAGAAGATATACAAAAATCAGCAGAACAAGAAGTACAAAAAAATAAAGAGGAAGAAATAGAAAAATCTCAAGAAGAACAAGAAGTTGAAAAGGAAGAAGAGTTACA
This sequence comes from Candidatus Epulonipiscium sp., assembly GCA_012524135.1. Lineage (GTDB taxonomy): Bacteria > Bacillota > Clostridia > Lachnospirales > JAAYNZ01 > JAAYNZ01. Next base: position 1,302 of record JAAYSE010000058.1, read on the forward strand.
AAATGAAGAACAAGAAGTAGTTGTCAAGGAATATACGATTCAAAAAGGAGATAATTTAAATAAAATTAGTTATCAATTTTATCAAACAACGGATATGGTAGATGAAATCTTAGTTTTAAATGGGATTACAGATCCAGATAAGATTTATGCAGGAAAGACCATTATGTTGCCATAAAAAACATCCTCAATGAATGTTCATTGAGGATGTTTTTTATAAGGAATATTTATTTCTATATTTGGTACAATAGGAGTATATATCATACATATTAAGTTCATTCATTCTTAATTTTTTTTACGTAATGTTTTTAGATGTATTCATTCTTCAAACTTCTTTTATAGCTTTTATAGTACTTTAAGATTAGTTAAATCTATTGCAAATAAAAGCAAGAATACAGACCGTAAAAAAGACCTAATTGTATGCATAAACAAAAACCAATCCATAGAAAAAATTTGGGTTTTCGTATTTTGTGCCGAAAGATAATCATACCTAATAAAGCGCCTAGAGGTGCTAATGTAGCATAAAAAAGCAAAGTTTTTTCAGGAATCCTCCAACGTTTTTTTCTAGAACGATGTTTATCTACAGCAAAAAGACAACAACTCATAGAATTTAAAATTGCTAATAGAATATAATTTAGATAAATAAGTATAGGTAGTCCTTCCAATGATAAACCTCTTTTCTGTAAAAATTACATTCCTATTGTACCATAAAAAAAGATAAAAAATCATCCTATATTAATTCAAACTTATCTGATAAAATAAAGAAGTATCGTTCTATCATTATTTGATGAAGTTAATTTTATAATTACTGTTGTTTATAAAAATCATGACTTTATATTATAAAATTATCGCTATTAAAAGATCAAACAATAGGATTTATAAAAAATAGGGAGGAATATAGTATGATTAAAAAGACATGGAAACAATATGGAATTATTTTTTTGATTTTTATTGGGTTATTTGGAATGGTTACAAATTCTTATATATATGCTGATTTTCCTGAAAGAGAAGATGCGTTTAATATTCCTATTTTAATGTATCATCATATTACTGTTAATGAGAATGAGATTAACTCTTCAACTGTTTCTGTAGAAAAATTTAAACAAGATATGATGTATTTAAAACAAAATGGATATACAACTCTTCATTTTCAAGATGTTTTAGATGCAAAACAGCAAGGAAAATTATTACCTGAGAAGTCTATTATCATTACCTTTGATGATGGATATAGAAGTAATTATCAATATGCATATCCTATATTAAAAGAATTAGAACTTAAAGGAACCATTTTTTTAATTGGGTGGTCTATGCAACGTAATACTCATAAAGATGGTGTTACTCCGATTATACCTCATTTAACTTGGAATGAAGCTAGAGAGATGTATCATTCAGGAGTTATGGATTTACAACATCATACCTATGATTTACATAATCCTATAGAAAAGACATTTTATTATGGAAAAGGTGTAGCACCTTATACCGATGAATCAATAGAAGATTATGAAATGAGATTTTTACAAGATACAGTTCTTTGGAAAATAAAAATAGAACAAAAGATAGGAAATCATGTATTTGTTTTTGCCTACCCTTATGGCGAAGGATATCCATTTACAGAGCAAATTTTAAAAGAAAATGGATTTCAGTTTTCTTTAGTAACAGGTCAAGGAATAAACCGATTGTCGCAAGATAATTTTTTATTATCCAGAATCAATGTAACAGAAGAGGATTCGTTGGAAGAGCTTATAGAATCTTTTTTCCTTGCAGAGGATTTTTAAAAGGTTAGGAATTTTTTTGATTCAAAAATAACGATATTATATATAGTTAACTAGTATTTATATTAAAATAAATAGAACGATAAATATAAATATTCTTTCGGTTATATAAAAGAAAGTAAAAAAGGGAAGGATAAGAAAATAGTATAGGATTTAGTCATACATAGGTGGTCCAATGCATATGGGTAGTGATAGATAAATATCCAAGTTTAAATTATAGTTTTTACCAATACCTATATAGATTTTCACATGATAGGGCGTGTTTAAATGTAGGAGATGGAATAGATATCAATCATTGATAAAACAGAGGATAGATAAGGAAAGGTGACTGTATGCAAGATCTAAAAGTTTTATTTGTATCAGCAGAGGTAGTACCATTTGCTAAAACAGGAGGTTTGGCAGATGTAGCTGGCTCTTTACCTCAAGCTCTTAAAAAAATAGGAGTAGATATCCGGGTAGCAATGCCTAACTATAGTATAATAGATCCTAAATATAATAAGAAAAAGCAGAAAGTGTGTCAATATGAAGTAGAAATAGGACAGAATAAAAAGAAAACAGAAGTTTTTTTATATGAAGAAGAAGTTCCTACGTATTTTATTCACAATGCTTTCTATTTTGACCGAGATCAATTATATGGATATGAAGATGATGATGAGCGATTTGCTTTTTTTTGTAAAAGTGTTTTAGAAATGCTTCCTTGTTTACAATGGAAACCTGATATTATCCATTGCAACGATTGGCATAGTGGTCCTATTTGTATATTATTGAAAGAAAAATATTCCTATCACCCTTTTTATCGTAAGATAGCTACTGTTTATACCATTCATAATCTTCAGTATCAAGGTGTTTTTCCTAAAACAAGTTTATCGCTTCTTGGCCTTTCAACCATATATGATCATCCAGATGGAATTGAATTTTACGGAAATATTAATTATATGAAAGCAGGTCTTTTTTATAGTCATGCATTAACCACAGTAAGTCCTACTTATGCAAAAGAAATTCAAACTCCAGCATATGGTCATCAATTAGATGGAGTGTTGCAAAAACAAAGTCATCGATTACATGGTATTTTGAATGGGTTAGATTATAAAAAATATAATCCTAAAATAGATCCTAATCTTTATACAAACTATGATATACATTCTTTAAAAGGAAAGAAAGAAAATAAAAGAAAGTTACAACAAGCATTGGGATTACCTATATTAGAAGTACCTATGATAGGTTTGATTACTCGATTGGCAGATCAAAAAGGATTAGATTTAATTCAGCAAAGAGGAGAAATACTTCTACAAAATGATATACAGTTAGTGATCTTAGGTACTGGAGAAAAGAAATATGAAGACTTCTTTCAAAAATTAGAATATGATTTTCCACAAAAAGTAAGTGCTAACTTATTCTTTGATGAAAGTTTGGCACATAAGATTTATGCTGGAAGTGATATGTTTTTAATGCCTTCTCGTTTTGAACCGTGTGGTTTGGGACAAATGATTAGTTTATGCTATGGAACCATTCCGATTGTACGAGAAACAGGTGGATTAGCGGATACGATTCAACCATTTGATCGTAATACAGAAACAGGAAATGGATTTGTATTTCGTCAGTATCATCCGGATGCTATGAAAGAAGCTATGGAACAAGCTTTAGAGACATACCTAAAGTACCCCAATAAATGGGAGAAAATCATCTATAATGCCATGTCATCGAATTATTCTTGGGAACAATCAGCACGTCAATATGTAGAACTTTATTGTGGTTTATAATTTTTTTTATTCATTTGATTATGTTCTAATAGTAATTGCTTTACTAATTGACCAAAAGGCCATTTTATAGAAATGGGTGTTACAGTAGCTAAAATAGGTTTTGTAATAGGAAGAGTTTTTATATTTTGATACTATCGTTTGTACATTGTTCATATATAGTATATAATGGTACCGTATTTTAATCCTATCTTAAAATAGGGGAAAAATCAATCTAATAAGGACCATTAAAGGAGAAAAACAATGGAAAAACATATTTTAGCAAAAGTAGGTACTTTGGAGATTACAAGGGAACAATTAATACAAGCTATTCAATCGCTACCTCAAGATCAAATGGTACAATTTGCCCAACCTGAACAACGAAAACAATTGGTGCAAGATCTTGTTTTACGAGGACTTCTTTATTTAGATGCTCAAGATCAAAAAATGGATGAAGAAGAAGAGTTTGTAAAAGAATTAAATAATGTAAAACAA
>JAAYSE010000059.1 GCA_012524135.1 Candidatus Epulonipiscium sp.
TACTTCCTATTCGAGCTTCAGCAGGTATTGCTTGGTATCCCAAAGATTCAAAAAGCTATATAGAGTTGATGAGATTTGCTGATTTTGCTATGTATGAAGTTAAACATAAAGCGAAAGGTAGTATTGGTGAATTTGATCAACAACGTTATAATAAAGATTCTTTTTTGCTTTGTGGCAAAGAGGAATTAAATACGTTTATTGATGAAGCTTTGGTTCGATTTGCTTTTCAACCTATTGTAGATGCTAAGACAGGAGAAGTTTTTGGATATGAAGCGTTAATGCGTCCACAACTAGAGACATTGAAGTCACCCATGGAAATATTACGATTAGCACAATCTCAATCAAAATTATATGAAATTGAACGTATTACTTGGTTTAAAGTAATGGAAGCTTTTCAACAGCATAAAAAAGTTTTTCAAGATGTTAAACTATTTGTTAATTCAATTCCAAATCACATTTTATCGAAAGAAGACTTGGAAAAATTAGAAGCTCAATATTTACCAGATTTAAATCATGTTATCGTGGAAATTATTGAAAATGAGCAATCAGATCAACAAATTACAAAGCAAAAACAACAAATGGTAAGACGTTGGAATAGTAATTTAGCTTTAGATGACTTTGGTTCAGGTTATAATAGTGAAATTGCTTTACTATTTCTTTCTCCTAAATATGTTAAGATGGATAGATATATGATTCAAGGAATTGATCAGGATATAAATAGACAAAAATTAGTACAAAATCTTTTATCTTATGTTCAAGAACGAGGAATGAAAATGATTGCAGAAGGTGTAGAAAATAAGGCAGAATTAGATATATTAATTTCTTTTGGAATTGACTATGTACAAGGTTATTATTTAGGACGACCTAATTTTACTCCTCTTCCTATTGATTTTAAAGTTAAGGAAGAAATTCAGATTCAAAATAAAAAAATCCATAGATAAAATAAGAAAAGGGATTACCTTGACAATCAACAAAGATATGATACAATTACAAATATAAAATATACTATTATTGTTTCATTCTGTAGTAAAAAGAGTAGAATAGGTATAGATTTTTAAAAGTATAAATAACTATGAAAGTGAAAAGTAGGTTCTTTTTCCTTACAGAGAGAGAATGTCATCGGCTGGAAACATTCTTATGGTGTAAAATGAGCTGAAGTTCTCACTGGAGTTGCATTTTTGAAAGAGTACAGTAGGAAATGCCGGGCAGTACGTTATACTGAAGAGTGTTTATTGATTTTTTGGAATAGATAAAGATCAATAAAAATTAGGGTGGTACCGCGGAATCACTTCGTCCCTTTTCGGACGAAGTTTTTTTATTGCATTTTTTTAAATGAAAGGAGTTCAATATATGAAAGAGCGATTGCAACAAATTCAACAAAAAGCAATTGATGCTTTTGCAGAAGTTAAAGACCTTACAACTTTAGACGAAGTTCGTGTAAAATACTTAGGAAAAAAGGGAGAATTAACTCAAGTACTAAGAGGAATGAAGGATGTTTCTAAAGAAGAACGACCTGTTATTGGACAATTAGCCAATGAAGTAAGAAATACAATAGAAAGTCGATTAGAAGAAACAAAAATAATATTAGCAGAAAAAGCTCAACAAATAAAATTAGAGCAAGAGAAATTAGATGTAACTATGCCTGGGCGTAAGCAATTAATTGGTCATCGTCATCCTATGCATATAGTTTTGGAAGAGATTCAAAATATTTTTATTGGAATGGGCTATGAAATAGCAGAAGGTCCTGAGGTAGAAACCGATTATTATAATTTTGAAGCTTTAAATGTAGCAAAAGATCATCCTGCGAAAGACGAACAAGATACTTTTTATATTTCGGGAGATTTTTTATTACGAACTCAAACTTCTCCTGTACAAGTACGTGTAATGGAAAAACAACAACCTCCCATTCGAATTGTTGCTCCTGGACGAGTATTTCGTTCAGATGAAGTAGATGCAACTCATTCACCAGTATTTCATCAGATAGAAGGATTAGTAGTGGATAAAGATATTACAATGGGAGATTTAAAAGGAGCTTTAGCAATATTTGCAAAAGAACTTTTTGGGAAAGATGCTAAAGTGAGATTTCGTCCTCATCATTTTCCTTTTACAGAACCTAGTGCAGAAATGGATGTTTCTTGCTTTATGTGTGGTGGAAAAGGCTGTCGTGTTTGTAAGGGTAGTGGATGGATTGAAATATTAGGTTGTGGAATGGTTCATCCTCGAGTATTAAAAATGGCTGGTGTAGATCCTAAAATCTATAGTGGATTTGCATTTGGTATGGGATTAGAACGAATTGCATTACAACGTTATGGAATTGAAGACTTGCGTTTACTTTATGAAAATGATGTTCGATTTTTAAAACAGTTTTAGAAAGGAGAAATAGAAAATGAATATTTCTATGTCATGGCTAAAAAAATATGTACCTATCGATTGTGATATAAAAACGTACATTCATGAAATGACTATGTCTGGAACCAATGTAGAAAGTTATGAAGAACTAGGAGCTGAAATTAATAACGTAGTTGTTGGGAAAATTACTTCTATTCAGCCTCATCCAAATGCAGATCGATTAGTTATCACAATGGTAGATGTAGGAACAGAAACATTACAAATTGTGACAGGAGCTACTAATATTTCAGAAGGAGATATAGTGCCTGTAGCACTACATGGATCTACATTAGCAGATGGTGTAAAAATCAAAAAAGGGAAACTGAGAGGGATTGAATCCAATGGAATGCTATGTTCTGTAGAAGAATTAGGTTTTAAAAAAGGAGAAATTTTAGATGCGCCTGAAGATGGGATCTATATTTTTAAAGAAAATATTCCTTTAGGTAGTGATATTAAGCCCTATTTTGGACTCGATGATACGGTAGTAGAGTATGAGATCACTTCTAATCGTTCGGATTGTTATAATGTGCTTGGAGTAGCAAGAGAAGCAGCAGCTACTTTTAAAAAACCATTTCTATACCCTAAAATTAAAGTAACAGAAAATGATGAAAATGTTCAAGACTATGTAAA
>JAAYSE010000060.1 GCA_012524135.1 Candidatus Epulonipiscium sp.
GCACAAGAAGCAATGGATTTATTTGTACAAGAAGCGAATGAAGTTATTAATCGTGATTAGATATAGATATTAAAAAATTTTAAAATAGCTAGAGAAATAAATTTATTTCCCTAGCTATTTATAAAATAAGAAGGAGGGGTTAGTAATTATGAAAAAAAAGAAAAACCAATGGAAATATAAAGAATGGATCTCTGGATATTTATTTTTATTACCTGCATTAATTTTTTTTCTTGGTTTTGTAGTATATCCGATGATAAAAGGAATTTATTTAAGTTTTTTTGATTATACGGCAACTCAATATCGCTTTATTGGATTAGAAAATTATAGAATTTTATTTCATGATTCCATTTTTAAAAAGTCACTTTGGAATACTATTATAATTGTTATATGTACGGTTCCTTTAGTGGTTGTTTTTTCTTTATTTATTTCCATTATTATATATAATAAATCATCTTTTACAAGATCTTTTTATAGAGCAGCATTTTATTTACCTACAATTTCTTCTATTGTGACAATTTCAGTGATTTGGTCATGGATTTATCATCCTACTTATGGAATTTTAAATTACCTTACAAGCCTATTTGGGATTAAGCCAATTAGTTGGTTAGGACATGAAAAATTTGCTTTACCAGCATTAATATTAGTTATTTTTACAACGGCTGTTGGACAACCAATTATTTTATATATTGCAGCTTTAGGCAATGTACCTAGAGCATATAAAGAAGCAGCAGCTATTGATGGTGCAACAAGATGGCAGCAATTTAAACATATTACATGGCCATTAATTATGCCTACTAGTTTATATATTATTATTATTACTACTATTAATTCATTTCAAACGTTTGGTGTAGTTCAATTGTTAAGTGGTGGAGGACCGATGTATAGAACATCAACAGTTTTATTTCAATTATATCAAACAGCTTTTCAGTTTCAAAATTTTGGGATTGCCTCTGCTATGGGAATTATATTAGCTATTATTGCTATTTTCATTTCAATATTACAGTTTAAATATTTTTCAAGTGATGTAGAATATTAAAAAATAAGAAAATAAAACAAAAAGTAAGATGATATAGGGGTGATTTCAATGAATCAAAATAGTATAATAAGAAACAAGTCAACAGGTGATAGATTAGGATTAGCAATAGTATTTTTATTTTCAATAGTATTTTTATTTCCCTTTTATTGGATGATTACAGGATCGTTTAAATTACAAATGGTAGCAGTTACAATACCGCCTGAGTGGTTTCCTAAAAAACCTACAATGGAAAATTGGGAAAGACTTTTTCGTATGCCTGCTTTTCGATGGTTAATAAATGGAACTTTTGTTTCTTTTATTACAATGAGTTTAGTTTGTTTAACAAGTGCTATGGCAGGGTATTCTTTATCAAAAAAACAGTATCCAGGTCAAAAGTTTATTTTTTGGATGTTTGTTGCGGTGATGACATTACCTAAACAAATACTTCTTGTTCCGTTATTCACAATTATTTCAAAGTTAAACTGGATTGATACTTATAAAGGATTAATAGCACCAGCTGTTGGGTGGCCTTTTGGAGTTTTTTTGATGAAACAGTTTACACAAACGCTTCCAACAGAATTATTAGAAGCTGCTAAAATTGATGGATGTTCAGAATGGAGAATTTTTTGGAATATAGTAATTCCTCTTGTTAAACCAGGATTAGGTGCTCTTGCTATTTTTACATTTATGTCTAGTTGGAATGATTATTTTTGGCAACTGATTGTAATAAGAAGTACCCCTATGAAAACCTTGCCCTTAGGTGTAGCAGGCGTTCAGTTGGAACATGCAACAGACTATGGTATACTGATGTCAGGAGCTACATTATCTTCTTTACCAATGATTATTATATTTTTATTATTTCAAAAGTATTTTACACAAGGAATTACTATGGGAGCTATTAAGGGATAATGATATTCATTCAATCCATTTCAAATAAATTTTAAATATATATTTGAAATGGATTATTTGACTTTTATAATAAGGTATTATGGGGGGTGCAAATGAGAAAACATTTTGCATCAATTGAAATGAAAATAAGGGTACTTTCTATTATTTGTATAATCATTCCATTAACGATTGTAGGAATACTTTCTTCTTCTATTACTTTTCGAATATTAAAAAAACAAACAAATGAGGCCCATATACAAAAATCATTGCAATCTATTAATAATATAGATTTTATTTTGCAAGACATACAAAAATCAGTAGATACTTTAGTTATGAATCAAGAAATAATAGATATATTATTGACTACAGATTTTTCTTATTTAATGGATGAAAATTATTATGAATATGTAAAAAGTAAAAATGTTATACAAGATATTTTTACTAATTATTTAATTGGGCATCCAGAAATTGCATATATTAATTTTTCTACAAAAGAAACTGCTATTACAGCGAAAGAAGATGTAGATTTTTGTTTGAATCAGTTGAATTTATATCAATTAGAACAAGGAAAATGGTATAAACATATAAAGAATTTTAAAGATTCGTTTATATGGGAAGATGGATCTACTTTATTACATAAAAATTCTTATAAAGATCTTATATTTTATGTATCTATGGTGTATCATAATGAAACTTCACAGGAATTAGGTATGGTAGCTATAGGCATAAAAAAAAGAGCACTCTTAAAAAAGATAAAACAAAGTTTAGTAAGTGATAAAGATATCATTGCTATTATACATAAGAAAAAAATTATTTTAGACCCATTTAATATAGCTAACCAATTAAACATGATGATGTTAAATAAAGAAATGGACAAAGATAATACTATGCCATTTTCTTTTGAGTGTAAGATAGATAGTGATCCATATTTAGGTGCATATGGATCGTCTTTTTATTCAGGTTGGGATATAATTCATATTTCATCATTATATGAAGTGATTAATCGTACAAATGAAATTAAGCAAATTACTATTAAGTTAACGTTTATTTGTATTCTATCAGCCCTTTTACTTGAGAGAGCGTTAAATAATCAAATTATTATGCCAATTAAAAATTTAACAGCGCTAAGTACTAGTATAGATTATGATTTTTTCAATAAAAAAGATTTTAAAGCAGTTAGAATTATATGTCCATTCTGCAGAACAGAGTTCTAAAACGTTGTTAACGAATCATAATATACAGTGCTCTCTTTTACAAGCGAATCAAAAACAATGTAATCCTGATGACTATAAAATAGATATTGAAAATATAGTTTTAGGAGAAATATTAAAAAAATCAGATATGATGAATGTAGGAATTTATACATTAGAAGGAGAAACAATGTATTCTTCTACTAATGTTTATTTTAACAAAAAGAATGTTTTAAAAGAATTATGGTATCAAAAAGTACAAAATACTTTAGGTGAAATGATATGGATTGATACATATAAAGATAATTTAAATCATGATGTTATATCAGCGAGTAGAAAAATTTATGCATTAACGTCAGAAATATATACCGTAGGTGAGTGTATTGGATATTTATTAATGAGTTATAATGAACAGTTTTTGGAAAATATATATGGTGATTATTATACTCAAGAGGATCATAAATTTTATATTATAAATGATCAGGGAGTGATAGTATCTCATAAAGATAAGCAATTATTAAATACATGTTTACCAAAAGATATTTTTATTTATAATATCTATGTTTTATTGATAAGTTGTTTTATAGTAATTTTGATTGCACTTCGATTTTCATCTCGCTTATCGAAGCCTTTGATACATTTACAATCGGAAATGAAGAAAGTAGAAAAAGGAGATTTTTCCGTTAGTATAAATACAAATGGAAAGGATGAAGTAGCTGAATTAGGGAAAAGTTTTGTTAAGATGGTAAAACGTTTACAAACGTTAATTCAAGAAATGTATAATATACAAAATAGCAAACATCAAGCAGAACTTAAACAAAAAGAAGCAGAAATGGCAGCTTTACAAGCACAGATTAATCCTCATTTTTTATATAATACTTTAGAAACGATTAGAATGGTGGCATTGGTTAATCAAGATAGAAAAGCAGCAACGATGATTAAATTATTATCAAATCTTTTTAGGTATAATATTAAAAAAGGAAGTAATATGGTATGTGTTCGTGAAGAATTAGAACATGTAAAAACTTACTTGCAACTACAAAAACTTCGTTTTAATGATAAATTTGATGTAATATTAGAATTTGATGAAGAAATTTTAGATTATAAAATAGTAAAACTTATTTTGCAGCCAATAGTAGAAAATGCAATTTATCATGGAATTGAACCAAAAGAAGAAAAAGGGATATTATTTATTCGAGGATATCAGGAGAATAAACTTATTAAATTTGTAGTAGAAGATAATGGAGTTGGAATTGAAAAGGAAAAATTAGATAAGATTCAATCACATTTACTATATACAGAATTAGATGGAGAAAAACGAAGTATTGGACTTAATAATATAAGCGATCGGATTCGTTTATATTTTAATATCGAAGAGGGTGTTCAAATAGAAAGTAAAAAAGGAGTGGGTACAAAAGTTATATTATCTATGAGGATTAGCGATAATCATAGTGATATAGATAAGATAGGGGAGATAAAAGAATGTTAAACATCATGATTATTGATGATGAAAAAGATATATTAGAAGGTATGAAATATATTATAAATTGGGAACAACATGGATATAGAGTCAAGTATACTTTTGAAAGTAGTCGTAAAGCATTAGCCATTGCTTTACAAGAAAAGCCTGATTTAATTATAACAGATATTCGGATGCCAGGGATAGACGGTCTGCAATTGATTGCTGAATTAAAAAAACATTTAAAAGAAATAAAATTTGTTATTCTTAGTGGATATGATGATTTTCAATATGCTAAGTTGGCTATTGAATATGGAGTCAATGATTATTTGTTAAAGCCGATTGATGAGGAAGAATTGATTAATACATTACAACGATTAAAAGCAGAGATTCATAAGGAAAAACAAAAAAAGTTAACCACTCAATCAATGATGCGAAAACTTGAAGATAGTAAGAATATTATTGAAGCTAGTGCTATTAATAAAGTGATAAAAGGTAGACAAGACCTTTTAGAAGATAGCGAAAAAATAATAATTCAAAAGTTAAACAATATGAATAGTCATCTTGTATTTATAAAAATGGATAGGTATTTTACTAACGATGGTCAATATAAATGCGTAAATGAAGAAGGATTTTCTGTAATAAAGAATCTAGTTGTTAATGAATATAATAGTATATATTTTTTTGAAGAATCTCAAGTCGGTATTTTTTTTTAAAAAAGAAGGATATTTGTATTCCGTTTTTACAAGAATTACAAAAAAAAGTGGTAGAGGTAACCCAAAATACAGTGAGTATAGGTGTTAGTTCTTTTAAAAATATAGTAGATAATATGGCTGCCAATTTTAATATTATTTATGATGAATTTAAGAAAAAAGTATTTTTTGGGGGGAAAAATCAACTTTATATATTAAAAAGTTCAGTTTTTTTAAAAGAAACTCAACAAGAATATAAAATAATAGAAAAAACAAAACAAATAAAACAGATAAAAGAGAAAATTCGACGAGGATTATTTATGTTAGATATGGATAGTATTTATGAAACATTAGATACTTTATCCAAAGTTTTTCAAGAAAACAATACCAATTTTCAGATATGTCAAGTAAAGGATATTTTTGTTGAAATTTTATACTATGTTCGTGAGTTATTAATATTTGAATTTGGTTTTGAACAAGATGATTTAGAATATAAAATAAATGTTTTATTAATTAAATAAATGGATACTTTGTGGGATGTTATTGTATATATAAAAAAAATATTCAATAAAATAGGAGATAGTCTTTTTGAACAAGGGAAAAATAAACAAGTTAATGTGTTAAATCAAATAAAATATTATATTAAAAAAAACTTTAATCAAAATATTAATTTAGATTTAATTGCCAATAAATTTCATTTCAATTCTAGTTATTTAAGCTACCTTTTTAAAAAAGAAATAGGAATTAATTTTTCTGAATATATTACTCAAGTACGATTAAATGAAGCTAAATATTTATTATTAGAAACGGATCTTACTATTCGTGAGATAGCGAATAAAATTGGTTATAATAATGAAAAAAATTTTTATTATGTATTTAAAAAGAATTTAAACCTTTCTCCTAATCAATATAGAATGAGAAAAGAATATAGGGACAGTAAATTTATTAATTAAATATTCAAAATAAGGATCTTAGCGTTGTATAAAAAACCTTAATATGGTAATATTGTGGTTGTAGTATTTTGTAAAATAACATTAGATTATAGGTATTTATACTAGATGAATGAATAAAAATATAGTTGTTATGAGAAAAGAGGAATACAGATGGTAAAAAATTATATGGAACAAGTGGTGAATGAATTATTACCTACAGTAATGGAAAAGTATCCAGATTTAAAATGGGATTCAGACTGTGTGTCAGATATAAAAGCGATTGCTTTAAACAACCTTAGACCAAGGTATGTAGCTACTCAAAAAGGTGAGGTTTATGTTAAAGTTGATACGATTAGTGCACAAGCGAAAGCAAAGATTTTAAGTGAAATTACGAAAGCAGCAGAAATTGTTAAACAAAATCCAAGAAATAAAAATCATATAGAAGATATGGATTAGATCATTTATCTACGTGAATTTTATTATTCAAAAATAATGATATTTGCATCGATATAGTTTCTTTATAAAATCACAATATTATACTATTACAACCAATAAGGATATAAAAAATTCTTATGTAATGAAAGGCAAGAAAAGAGAGATGAGCATGGATATAACTATACTATATGAAGATCCTTATATTATTGTTGTGGAAAAATCAGCAGGAGTCCCTGCTCAAAAAGATACGACGGGAGATCAAAGTGTTTTAGAAGTTGTTAAAAATCATATAAAAGAACAATATCCTCAATCAAGAAATCCTTATGTTGGTTTAGTTCATCGACTAGATCGACCGGTAGGAGGTATTATGGTTTTGGCTAAAACCAAAGAAGCAAATCAAAGTTTGTCTGCTCAAATGCAAAACAGAACAGTAGAAAAAAGATACTGGACAGTGGTATGTGGAAAAGGAAGAGAAGGAGTACAAAAGTTACAACATTACTTAAAACGATATCCTAAACAAAATATTTCTAAAGTGGTTACCTTTGATGTTCCTCGAGCTAAGGAGGCTATTTTAACATATAAGAAAATAGCAGAAATCAAGGATCAGACAGAAATATTAAGCCTTTTAGAAATAGAATTAAAGACAGGACGACATCATCAAATTCGTGTACAACTATCTACAGTAGGGTTACCAATTTGGGGTGATACAAAATACAATCCTCGTTTTATAAAACCTAAGGAATGGGTGTCCATTGCCTTATGGGCAGGTTTTATTTCTTTTGAACACCCTAAAACGAAAAAGACATGTACTTTTCATACAAAATTGCCAGATATTTATCCATTTAATCTTTTTTTATAATTGATAGATATGTAATCTTATCTATTAGTATTAAAATGCCCAATTTCCATTTCTAAAAATAGGTTCTTTAATCCCACCTTCTGTTTCTCCATCAATTGACATATCAGCACTTCCAATCATAAAATCAACATGAATTAAACTAGAATTACATCCTCGCTTATCCAGTTCTTCTTTGGAAAGTGTTTCGCCTTTTTCTAAACAAACAGGATAAGCACTTCCTAAAGCAAGATGACAAGAAGCATTTTCATCAAAAAGAGTATTATAAAAAAGAATATTAGAATTAGAAATAGGTGAATGATCGGGGACAAGTGCTACTTCTCCTAGATATTTTGCTTCTTCATCTGTTTCCAACATATTTTTGAGTGTTTCATATCCGGTTTCAGCTGTAAAGTCAATTACTTTGCCATCTTTAAAAGTTAAAGAAAAATTATCAATAAGAGTACCATGATAGTTTAAGGGTTTTGTGCTACAAACGGTGCCATTTACACCATATTTAGCAGGTACTGTATATATTTCTTCTGTAGGAATGTTAGCAATAAAGGTGTCGCCATTTGCATTTTTAGCATCTGCTCCCCACCAAATATGACCTTTAGGTAGATCAATGGCAAGATCAGTTCCAGGAGCTTTAAAGTAAATTGTCTTATATTTTTTTCTATTTAATATTGTTAATTTAGTATTTAACTGAGCGAGATGGTCTTCCCAAGCTTTTATAGGATCTTTCGTGTCAATGCGAGTAACATGAAAAATAGCATTCCATAATTTTTCGATAGCTTTATCAGTAGTTTCATTAGGAAAGATTTTTAAAGCCCAATTAGTAGTAGGAATAGAAACAATAGCCCAGCTAATAATATTATTTTGCATATAATCTCGAAATTCTTGTAATGCCATAGCGGAGGCTTTATTAGCTAGGGCAATTTTTTTAGGATCAATATCTTTTAAAAGATCCGGATTAGAAGCAGAAATAGATAACACTCCACAACCTCTTTTTGCCATTTCTATATAACCTTTTGCTTTCCAGATAGGATAATTTTTAAAAGATTCTTCAGGGGCTAATAAAAATTTTGTTCGTGTAATTTCTTCATCCGACCATTCTACATGAACATTTTTTGCACCAGATTCATAAGCTTTTTTTACTACTTTTCGCACAAAATCAGCTGTTTCAATGGGTGCCATAATAAGTAGTTCTTGATTTTTTTGAATGTTTACTCCTATTTTGATAGCTAGTTCAGCATATTTTTCTAGGTTTTGTTGAAATTGATTCATCGTATATCTCCTTTAATTATTTTTTGAAGATTATCAAATAAAGTGATATCTTTATTGTAACATATGATTTCGTAAAACATGTAAAAAAGCTCCCTCAAAAGAGAAAGCTTTTTTAAAAAGTAGGAAAGCAGTTTGGATAAGAAGTATGTTGTGGTTATAATATAATAATAGCATAAAAATAGTAAAGTATAAAGTTATTTTTAATAAAAGATAGAATAATTAAGATTTTGTTGAAAATAAATAGCAAATATTTTATGGTATAAGTATTCTTTATAAAGGAGAGGATAGATTGAAAAAAGGAGATCAAGCGTATATTAAGGAGCTAAATCGAAAAACTATTATTGAAACTATTTTACGTCATAGAAATATATCACGTGCTCAATTATCAAAAAGTACAGGGTTAAATAAAGCAACCATTACATCACAAGTTAATCAATTGCTAGAGGAAGAATTGATTATAGAAACGAAATTAGATAAATCTACTGGAGGAAGAAAACCTATTTTATTAACATTAAAAAAAGATGTGGGGTATGCTTTAGGTATTGAAATTGATATACATCATATTTATTTTTTAATTACCAATTTATGTGGGGAAATAATAGAAAAAGAAGTAGTTTCCTTTGATACCACTTCTTATAATAAAACAAAGAATTTTCTTATAGAAAAAATGCAAAAGTATCAAAAACATTATTCAAATAGTCTTTATGGATTAGTGGGAGCTGGAATTGGTATTCATGGTTTAATTGATAACCAAGATAAAATTGTATTTGTTATTCATTCTAATTGGAAAAACAAAGATCTTAAAAAAGATTTAGAACAGGTTTTTGAATTTCCGATCTTCATGGATAATAATACAAATTTTTGTGCTTATGGAGAAAAAACTTTTTACATACCAACATCGAATATCTTATGTTTAACAATTTCTACAGGTATTGGTCTAGGAATTATTATGAATGATAAAATTTATAAGGGATTTCATGGTTTTGCAGGAGAAATAGGACATATGATTATTCATCGTGATGGTCGAGCTTGCACTTGTGGAAATTTTGGGTGTTGGGAGCAGTATGCCTCAGAAAGAGCCTTCTTACTTCAATTAGCTAAGAAAAAAGGTAAAACACAGTACAAAATTGAGGAGGTAGTTCGAGGAATTGAACAAAAAGATTCGGAAACCTTATCTGCATTAAATGAATGGGCAAAGGATTTAAGTATTGGAATTAATAATATTATTAATACATTTAACCCGGAAATAATTATTATAAATAGTCATATTATTCCTGTATATCCTTTGTTAATGACAGAAATTAAAAAATATCTTATTTCCAGTATGAACGATTATCAATATCTACAATATTCAAAACTAGGACAAAAGGCTTGTGTATTAGGAGCTAGTGGTATTGTTATTAAAAACTTTTTAAGAATTTCAAACGTATACCTAGGACCTCAATAAGTATCCATCAATGGTTAAAAAACAGGTTGATTTTCAATAATATTCATGATAAAATGTAAATATAAACTTAGTTTACTCAATAAACTAAGTCGAAAAAGAAGGGATTGATTTTCAAATTTATTAAGAGAGGTGAAAGAGATGAAAATGACATTTCGATGGTATGGCGATGACGATAAGGTAACGTTAGATCATATTCGTCAAATTCCAGGAATGACGGGAATTGTATCTGCTATTTATGATATTCCAGTAGGACAGGCATGGCCATTAGATAAAATTATGCAGTTAAAGAGAAAAATAGAATCTTATGGATTAACATTAGAAGTTATTGAAAGTGTACCTGTTCATGAAGATATTAAGCTAGGGCTTCCTAGTCGTAAAAAGTATATTGAAAATTATAAAACAACTCTTAGAAATCTGGGTGAGGCAGGTATTGCTGTAGTATGTTATAATTTTATGCCTGTTTTTGATTGGACTCGTTCTAAATTGGATTATGAATTGCCAGATGGATCGAATGCTTTAATTTATGAGGAAAAAGTAGTTGAACAAATGGATCCTCTAACAGGAGACTTAGATTTACCGGGATGGGATACGAGTTATACCAAGGAAGATATGAAAAATTTATTAGAACAATATCATCAGATGACAGAAGAAGATTTGTGGGAAAATTTAGAGCATTTTTTACAAGAAATTATTCCTGTAGCAGAAGAAGCCAATGTAAAAATGGCCATTCATCCGGATGATCCCCCATGGTCTATTTTTGGTTTACCAAGAATTATTACAAATAGAGAAAATCTAGAGCGCTTGATCCATTTAGTAGATAGTCCTAATAATGGAATTACTTTGTGTTCAGGATCTTTAGGAGTGACTCGTGATAATGATATTGCAGAGTTAATTCGTTATTTTGGTCAAATGGGACGTATTCACTTTGGACATGTTCGTAATGTAAAGATTACAACTAATAAATCTTTTGAAGAGGCTTCTCATCGAAGTGCAGATGGATCATTAGATATTTATGAAATTATGAAAGCCTATCATGATATAGGATTTGATGGACCTATTCGTCCCGATCATGGCAGAATGATTTGGGGTGAAACAGGACGTCCAGGTTATGGTTTATATGATCGAGCGTTAGGAGCTGTATATATTAATGGAATTTGGGAAGCGTTAGAAAAATTCAATCAAAAATAATGAAAGGAAGATTTGTATGGAAGTCCCTTTTTTTATAAATCTAGAAAACAAAGTTGTTATTGTCACTGGTGGAGGTGGCGTTTTATGTAGCGCTTTTGCTAAGGCTTTAGCAAAATGCAAGGCAAAGGTAGCTATTTTGGACTTACGTAAAGAAAGTGCGGATCAAGTAGCACAAGAAATTAATGCCGAAGGTGGAGCTGCTATTGGTGTAGAGGCAAATGTATTAGATACAGATAGTTTACAAAAAGCACGTGAAATTGTAAAGGACCAATTAGGAACTTGTGACATTTTAATTAATGGAGCAGGAGGGAATCATCCAAAAGGAACAACTACCAAAGATTATTTATTTTCAGAAGATATAGAGGAAGCAAAGGAAGATATAACAACATTTTTTGATTTGGATCCTAAAGGTATTGAGTTTGTATTTAATTTAAACTTTCTAGGCTCTTTATTACCTACTCAAATTTTTGCTCCTGATATGATGGGGAAAAAAGATGCAACTATTTTAAATATATCTTCTATGAATGCTTTTACCCCTTTAACAAGAATTCCTGCTTATAGTGGGGCAAAAGCAGCAGTATCTAATTTTACTCAGTGGTTAGCTGTACATTTTTCCCAAGTAGGTATTCGAGTAAATGCTATTGCACCAGGTTTTTTCTTAACGGATCAGAATCGTAGCTTATTAACCAATCCAGATGGAAGTTATACAGAAAGAGCGCAAAAAATTGTTAGTCAAACTCCTATGGGACGATTTGGTAAAAGTGAAGAATTAATAGGAACTTTATTATGGTTAGTAGATACAAAATCATCTGGTTTTGTAAATGGAGTTGTTATTCCAGTAGATGGAGGATTTTCTGCTTATTCAGGTGTATAATTATTCAGGTGTATAATAAGGAAGCAATTTATTTCAAAAAAAGGATATCGATTTTTCGATATCTTTTTTGCATGTCCATTTTTAAATAATTTTATCTTTTAAAAGGTAGATGTGAAAAGACTTGTGGTATAATAATGTATAAATGGGATTCTTCTATAAATATAAAAAGAAAGTTGAAGAGGATTATAGAGAATCTGAAGTAAAGAATAGAGGAGTGGAAGATATGACGATGGAGCAAACAAAAGAACAAACGATGGAAGATGTAATGGAAGATATTGAAAAAACGATGGTTTATATACGACCGGGAGATATTATTCAAGGAGTCGTAGTAGATGTAAAAGAAGAAGAGGTTATTGTTAATATTGGTTCCGGCTCGGATGGGATTCTTCCTAAAACAGAAATAGTAGACGATGATCAAACTTCTTTACAAGATATTATGAAGACAGGCCAAGCTATAGAGGTGTATGTAGAAAAAATAGATGACGAAGAAGGAAGTATATTTTTATCAAAACGAAAAGCAGATGCTGTAGTTGTATGGGATGAACTACAATCTTTTTTTGAAAAGAAAACTATTTTTGAAGTTACGATAAAAGAGGTAGTTAAAGGGGGAGTAACTGCTGATGTTCGAGGAGTACGAGCTTTTATTCCTGCTTCGTTACTTTCTTATCAATATGTAGAAGATTTAAATGAATGGGTAGGAAAAACAGTAAGAGTACAAGTAGAAGAATTAGATCAAACAAAAAGAAAAATTATTTTGTCTCGAAAAGAAGTAGAATTATTGGAAAGAGAAGAAAAAAAGAAAGCTCTTTTTGCTTCTTTAAAACAAGGAGAAAAAAGAAAAGGAATCGTACGACGTTTAATGAACTATGGTGCATTTGTAGATCTTGGCGGTGTAGATGGTTTAATTCATATTTCTGATTTAGCCTGGACTCGGGTGAAACATCCTTCTGAAATTGTATCTGTAGGAGATGAAGTAGAAGTTAGAGTACTAGAGTTTAACCCAGAAACAGAAAGAATTTCCTTAGCTTTAAAAGATGTAAAAGAAGATCCTTGGAAACAGGTGGAAAACAAATATAGTATGAATGATATAGTGATTGGAAAAGTAGTTAAGCTAGTAGATTTTGGAGCATTTGTAGAATTGGATTCAGGTATAGAAGGTTTGGTTCATATTTCTCAAATTTCAGATAAACATATTGGTAAACCATCAGAAGTATTGGCTGTAGGAGATAAAGTAAAAGTAAAAATATTAGAGATTAATATAAAAGAACAACGTCTTAGTTTAAGTATAAAGGAGGCACAGGCTGCTTTTGATGAATCTTTAACAGAATATATAGATAAAAATCAAAATACTCATACAGCGACTATTGGAGAATTGTTAAAAGGGAAATTAGAAGGTTTAAAATAGATAGTATTATAGAGATGAATACAATAAGAAATAGTGAATTAGATCTTATGATTGATCAGCTAAAAATAAAAGTATTAATAATTGATATACGTAGGAATAGAGATAAAAAATATTAGGAAAAAGAGAACTCAATGTGAGTTCTCTTTTTTGTTTTAGATAATATTTTTATATTTGAAGGCATATAAATAGATGTATTCAATTATGAGAAAAATCAGTTACAGGAGAAAAGGGGAGGAAAGAATGATTGATAAAAGGACAAAAAAAAGAATGGTAAAATATATTCAAATGCTATTCATCTTGTTATCTATATTTTGTACAGTTGAAGTTTATGGATATGAAAGTCAAAAAACACGAGAAGAAAATTTTGAGCTTACTTTACGTCAGGTTATTCCACAACTTCTTTGGAGTTTAGATGATACGATGAAAGAAATGCATAGTTTGAATTTACAGATCAGTGATGAAGATTATTTAGAATATTCCAAGGCAAAAGGATATTTACAAGGGATTAAACAAAAAGAACTAGATGATGCAATAACATCTTTTGATTTAGCCCGTTTAATTTGTAATATGATGAATCTAAGTCCTGTATATTCTAGGTATCAAGAGTTACAACAACTAAAAGATCCTAATCGAAGTTATATAGCGGCATTAGGTAAAGTATCTCTTTGGGATCTTAGTGTACAAGAAAACATAACATGGGATCAGTGGAAAGCTCTTTGTTATCGTTTAGAAGTATATCATAATGTAGAAGAATTTAATCAAAGAGAAGATGTAAAAAAATTAAAGATTTTTGCAGAACAAATACAAAAATATGAAGAAAAGAGAGATCCATGGAAAATAGTACCTTATGGAACTGTTTTGGGTCAAATAGAAGCTATTACACAGACAACAAGGATAAATAATCATATAATTCCTACATATAAATATAAAAATAGACAATGGGTCAATACCAATGATCTATTAAAATTTGGATTTGATATTCAATGGAATGAAGAAGAAAAAATTATTTCAATTCATAGAAACCTTGAAAAAAAAATCCAAGGTTTAGATTCAAATGTAACAATAGAAGATTTTAAAAAAGCATCTGTAGTTTATAGTGATATAGAAGTTTATATTGGCACAAGAAGAGTGCCTTCCTATAATGTAAAGGGATGGACATTTATTCCATTACAGGAGTTGTATTTATTTGGAATGGTACAACAAGAAGGGGAAAGTATTCATATTACGTTCAATGATTTTTGTTATAATAATGGTTTTCAATTGGATATACAAAAAGAAAAATGGTGTAATAAAAATTCAGAAGTTGTTGACTTAATAGTAATACATCTATGGTATGATATGGAGAAAAAAGAATATCGAGAAGTAAAAGAAAAATATGCTGGGTTAGAGCCTAATCGTTGGGAAATTATTTCATTACGTTCTTTTGATTTTAAAGATCAAGATATTTATTTAGGTACAATGATTGAATCAGTAAATAATAAGATGAATCCCTATTTAGAAATAGATCAAGAATATTTATATAGTTTAGAACGACTGCAGTATTTTATAGATTTATATCAATATAAAAATAATCAAGAAGTTTTGGCTATGGTAAAGCCTTCTATTATTATTGGAACTATGAAATATAATGCAGGAATTTTTAAGCAAAATGAAAAAGTAGAAATTTTGTATGGCGAAGATGGAAAATGGTATGAATGTAAAAGTATTTCTAACAATAAACAAGGGCGTATTCCTTGGGGATCCGTACAGATTCCACCAGATCCTCAGACAAATTCTCATCGGATGACTCCAGAACAGTTAGAATGGTATATATCACAAAAAAATTTTACAAGTTCTACACCTTATCTTATTTGGACTGATTTAGATCGGCAATTAACACATGTATTTCAAAAAAAAGAAGGAACTTGGAAGTGGATTCGTACAATGCTTTGTTCATCAGGAAAAAATATTACACCTACTCCAAGGGGAGTATTTCAGATACAGGACCGAGGTTCTCATTTTGGAAAAGGTTATACAGCTAAAAATTGGGTTAGGATTACAGGCGATTATTTGTATCATTCTATTCTTTTTGATAGTACGGGAAAGTATTTATTAGAGAGAGGAGTTTTAGGACGAAGAGCTTCTCAAGGATGTATACGATTTTCTCTTGAAAATAGTCAATGGTTTTATCAAACCATTCCAAGAGGAAGTACAGTTTGGATTTATTAAATGAGATGAAATTGGATATTTATATAATCGTAGAATCAAGTATTGTATATATTTTTTGTAGGATACTTTGTTTTACGATTTTTTTTAAATCCCAAAAACAATAGATTTGAAAATGAGAAGTGATCGAATAGAATATGCCTTATTTATATTTGGTATATATAAATAAGGGAATTAAAAAAAGATGTTTAAAAAATGATAAAATGGTCAAAAATGGATAATAAGCTTTTTCTATACTAAGTGCCAAAAATAATGGTTGTTTTTTGTATGAATCAACAAAAAGCAATAGAATAATATTCTACGGATAATCATTATTCTAAATAATACCAATACTTATCCCCTAAAACGCCTATTACTTTTGTGTTTTTTATCCTACAAACCATTGGTTTCAAATTTTTTACAAATATTTGACTTTCTAAAATGGATCTCATATAATCCGACTAATTGTAAAAATAAATGTAAAATATGAAAGGAGTCTTTTTCATATGCAAAAGTATATGATAAAGAAAGATAAATTCACAAACGTTCAATGGTTTAATTGCAAAGATGAATTATATCAAAAAAGTCAATTGTATTTGATTTGTATACTGATCACTTTTTTTGTTGTATTTCTTCTTGGCTTTTTGACCAATCTTTTTGCGAATCAATCTGTGGCAGCTCACCCATTCACAGAAAATATACAATCAGAGGAAGAACTAGTGATAGAAAGAAAATCTTTAAATTATAATGATAGAGAGATACAGAATAAAGTTTCATCTATCGAGCCAGAAGCCGATATAGAATTAACAGAAAAAAACCATATAGAAAATCATACAGAGATAAAAGACATAACTGAAATTCCAGAAGTAGAGGAGCAAACTGTCAAGGAAGAGACAAAAATTGCAAAAGTAGAAGAAACTGTTTCAAAGACAGATCCCATAGAAAAACTAACGGACCAGGATTTAGAAGCTCTTTATCGGATTGTGGAGGCGGAAGCTACACAAGAAGATATGATTGGGCGTATTTTGATTGCGAATGTTGTTTTTAATCGTGTTCGTTCTGATGGCTTTCCCAATACAGTTTATGATGTAATTCATCAAAAAATAAATGGTAGAGCCCAATTTTCACCTATTGACGATCAACGATATTTTACGGTTACTGTTTCTGAAAAAACAAAAGAGGCCGTACAACGTGCTTTAGCAGGAGAAGACTATTCCAAGGGTGCTTTATTTTTTGTAGCCCGTTCTATGGCATCGTCGAATGCAGTTAGTTGGTTTGATCAAAATTTAACTAAAGTTTATGTCCATGGTGTACACGAGTTTTTTTCCTATTAATTTTTTTATTAAATAAATGAAATCTTATGTTTCTAAATATGTTATAATAAGATAAGTTGTAGAAACAGAAGGAGGAAAGAAGGTGTATGGATATATTTTTATAATACCTATTTTATTTTGGTTCGATCAAGCTACGAAAAAAAAAGCCTTGTCTACTTTTCGTAATAAAGAAGAACAGACAGTTTTAGGGGGACGAATTGTTCTCACATTACATAAAAATCCAGGGGCAATGTTGGGATTTTTAAAAAAGTATCCTCTTGTTTTATTGGGGTTACAGGTGTCTTTTATTTTTTTGAGCACATTTTATTTTATATACTTGATTTTTCAAGAAGGTAGAACTTTTTGGAAATGGGCATTTGTATTTATTATTGGTGGAGGTTTAGGGAATCTTTGGGATCGAATTCATAAAGGGTATGTTATCGATTTTTTTCGGTATTCAAAAAGTAGGATTGTTTATAATATGGCGGATTTCTTTATTTTCTTAGGAGGGTTTTTGGGAATAATAGCAGAATTTGTTGAGAAAAAATAA
>JAAYSE010000061.1 GCA_012524135.1 Candidatus Epulonipiscium sp.
AGAAGTAGATTCTTGTTTCCGTGGTATTACTTATGAAATAATCGGAGAAACACAAGAACAACCGTATATTCAAATTGGAAAAATGAAAATGAGTATAGAGGAAGCAGAAAAAATCTGGAGTTCTCCTTTGACATCTGTATTTCCTACTAAAACATATGCAGAAAAAATAAATATAGATGTAGATTGTAAAAAGGCAAGTGAGAATAAACGAGTATATTCAGCTAAAAATAAAATAGCACAACCTACCGTATTTCTTCCTATCTTTCCCGGAACGAATGGAGAATATGAAGCAGAAAAAGCGTTTAAAAATGCTGGCGGAAAAGTAGAAACAATGATTTTTAAAAACAGAAATGCTAGGGATATTGAAGCATCGATGGAGCAAATAGCAACCTCTATTCGTAATGCGCAAATTTTGATGTTGCCAGGAGGAATGAGTACAGGGGATGAACCTGGTGGATCCGCTAAATTTATCGTTAATATTTTTAAAAATTCTATAGTAGCTGATGCTGTAATGGAATTACTTCAAAATAGAGATGGACTTATTCTTGGTTTAGGTAATGGTTTTCAAGCTTTAATGAAACTAGGGCTTATTCCTTGTGGAGAGATCAAAACATTGCAAGAAAATAGCGCTACTATTACACAAAATAGTCTAGGACGTTATGTCTCTACCATGGCTGCAACAAAAGTAATTTCTAATTGTTCTCCATGGTTAGCAGGAACTCAAATAGGAGATACACATATAGTACCTATATCGACGGGAGAAGGACGAGTCATTGCTACACAAGAACAAGTTCAAGATTGGTTTGCAAATGGACAAATAGTTACTCAATATGTAGATTTTCAAGCAAAACCAACGATGGAACTTCCTTATAATCCTACAGGATCTTATTATGCAATTGAAGGTCTTACTAGCCCAGATGGAAGAGTGTTCGGAAAAATAGGACATTCAGAACGAATAGGAAGAGATATAAGTAAAAATATACCAGGTAAAAAAGATCAAAAGATTTTTGAATCAGGAATTCAATATTTTAAATAAAAAAATTAGATACGGATCTTTAATAGGAAAGAACATGGCTGATATAAAAAGAGTCATGTTCTTTTTGTGTATGCCAATAGATATGTTTATCATTTTAATTTTGCAAGATGCATATCCATGATTTTGAGTTTTTCAATGATCCTTTTTGTTGATTTATAGTAGGGTATTGAGTTTTGTCCTTTAAAATGTAATGAATTACTTAGCCAAGAAGGATTAACTTAAAAATAGTAAAATGAATATTTTAATAAAAAATTAAAGAAAGGTTTCTTCATTATTCATTGATTTAAAATTTTTGTGTTATAATAAAGTTAAAATAAAAGAAGGAGGATTTTGCCATGCCCATGGATCTTTTTCAATATTATATGCCCACTAAAATTTTTTTCGGACAACATTGTTTAGAAAAACAGAGAGATATATTTAAAAAATACGGTTCTCGTGCTTTTATTGTGACGGGGAATTCTTCGTCCAAAAACAATGGTTCTTTAGAGGATATTATTCATATATTGCAATCAGAGGGAATTGAGTATAAGATTTTTGATGAAGTAGAAGAAAATCCTTCTATAGAAACCTTAGAAAAAGCAACAAAGATAGGAAGAGCGCATAAAACAGATTTTCTTATAGGAATTGGAGGAGGTTCACCCATTGATACTACGAAAGGAATAGGAGTATTATTAAATCATTCAGAGATAGAAGTCCATGATTTATTTAAAGAAAGTAATCTTTCTTCTATTCCTATTATTGCAATACCTACTACGTCGGGCACAGGAACAGAAACTACTCCTTATGCAATTTTTACAGATCATCAACTTCAAACAAAGAAAAATTTTAAACCAAGTATTTTCCCAGAAATAGCTTTTTTGGATGTTCGTTATTTTTCTACGATGCCACATACAGTAGCAGTTCATACTGCAGTTGATGCTCTTTCACATTTGGTGGAAGGATATTTAACTGTAAGAGCAAATTTGTTAAGCGATGGACTGGTAGAGTATGGAATTTCATTGTGGCAAGAGTGTATACCTGCTTTACAATCGAATCAATGGAATATGAAACAGAGAGAAAAAATGATAGTAGCTTCTACTATTGGGGGGATGGTAATTTCTCAGACAGGAACTTCCTTGCCTCATGGTATGGGGTATGCCTTTACTTATTTTAAAGAGATTCCTCATGGAAAAGCAAATGGCTTGTTAATGTCCGGTTATTTAGGTATTCATCCCAATAAAGAAAAGGTACATCGAATCTTACAACTTTTGCAAATGAATACCTTAAAAGAACTAGAAGTATTTTTAAAAGAATTGCTGGGCGGGGGTATTTCTTTAACGGAACAAGAAATAGAAAGCTATACGAAGGGAATGATTGAAAACAAGGCAAAATTAAAAAATCATCCTGGAGAGGTTTCTAAGGAAGAAATAGCTTATATTTATCAATCTAGCTGTAAATGATTTTATATTTTGCCTTAAAGAAGATAGATTTCTTTAATCCAGATCGTTGTTTATCCGAGATATAGATAATAATTTTTTAAAAGTAGATTCAATCAGGTCATTCATTGGATCAAAATTCATGGTAGCAATATAACAGCCTTCTAGTTTGTGATGGGCTGTTTTTGCTTTTTTCAGATATTGAATGGCTTTTTCTAAAAGATCATCAAAGGTTTGTTGATCTTGTTCTAGTTCTTGAATCATGGATGGTTGTTTTGATTTATCAATGCAAGAAGTTAGATCGATGGTATCAGTAGGAGTAATAGAGGCATGATGATATTTATTGGATACGGTAATAGCTATATCTAAAGAAGGAATGAGAATATCATCTATTTTTTCAACTTGAATAGGAGAATGATAGCATTCTAGATAGAGTCCGTTTAAAGTTGCTTGTTGGTAGATGGTATTCATGAGTTTTTGAGCAGAAGCTCCTGGGGTATCTTTAATCCTATAAATCGTAGAACAAGTTTCAAGGATACTAGGTAGAAAATCGATGAAACCATCCGGAGTAATTCCGGTACTAAATAAGTGACGTTCGCCACAGGATAAAGAAGTGGTAGGAATGGAATTGAAAATTTTTTGTAGTAGGAATTGAGTCTGCTTATTATAAAGTTCATTATTCAAATAGATAGCTTCATTGATCATCCAGTTTTCATAGATTGCTTCTGCAGCTCTTAAATAACAGTAGGCATTTTGAAAATGTTGACTGGATTGTTTTTTTAATTGAATAATTTTGGATTTTTGTTTTCTTAATTCCTGTTTGTTTAAGTATTCTCCAAGATATAAAATTTCATCCATAGCACCTGGATAGATGGGATCTACTATATGGGGAGCTGTACCATCCATAAGACCTATTTTAAGATCGGGAACAACTAAGGCGTCAATAGATGCGGGATCAGAAGAACAATGATGAAATTCCACTTTATATTGTAAGTCTAAAAATTTTTTCCCTATGGCTTTCATAAAGGAAGATTTCCCTGTTCCAGGACCTCCTTTTAAAATAATTAATTTTTCTCCTTGTTCCTGAGATAAAATATAATTATAAAAAGAATAAAAACCTTGAGGGGTATTTCCACCAGGAAAAACATGCTTAATCAATGATTTTGACATAAAAATCCTCCTTTTTTATACATAATACAGTGTATGAAAAAGGAGGATAAAATATACAAGAGCTTAGTGATTATATGCTTCTTTTTAGGATAATAAAAAGTTTATTTAGGATAGATTAGATTTTCGATTTGAATTTTTTTCAAAACTTCTTGGATAAATATTTGGGCTTCATAACGAGCCATTGATAAGTTCATATCTAAATAATTTCCACAATCTCTAGGACTGGCGCCAGGTATTTCATCTTCGTACTGAGCAATAAAATGAAACATTTCTGTAATTAAATCTAGGATATCTTTTGATTCTAGGTCTCCTATTAAAAGTAGGTAAAAACCTGTACGACATCCCATGGGGCCAAAGTAAACAGTTTTTGATCCATAGGTAGGATGGTTTCGTAAAAAAGTAGCTGCCAGATGTTCTATAGTATGGATTTCAGCAGTATTCATAACGGGTTGACGGTTGGGTTCCTTCATACGAATATCAAAGGTGGTAATGGTTTCTTCTCCTATCGTATCTTTTCTAGAAACATAAATACCACGTAGTAAATGAAGGTGATTTACTTGAAAACTTTCTATTTTTTTCACATCTATCTTTCCTTTCTTTTGGAATGTATATAGTAGGAAATTTCATAGTATACGTTATTATAAAATAGATACGATTCACATTTAGTTAAATAATGATATATAGATACTCTAATATTAGTATTTGAAATGAAGTAATCGTGAATACAAAAAGAAAAAATCAATGATTTCTTTAAAAATAATTGAAAAGGTATTTATATTTCATTTAGCATATATTATAACAAAGAATAAGTATAAATGTTAGGGTTAGAATAAAGTTTTATTAGATATCTTTAAAATCGCTTGACATTTGTTTTAAGATCCATTATTATATATTTAAATCAAAGAAATCGATTGAGTAAAAGTATATATAAAAAGATTAAATAAATAGAATGAATCCTATTAATTTATGTTTTAAATAATGAATTGCTAAAATAACATACACTTTATGGAATGTCTAAAGGGATTGAATTAGGCATATTTATTTACCTCCTAACGAAATCGATTGAGTCAATAATACGATTTTATATTCAATAATTGATTATTTATTGTATATAAAAGATGGTATAATAAGAGAAATTGTTTCAGTTTAACTATATAACTTAGGAGGAATTTATATGATAACGATATATGATATAGCTAAACAGGCTAAAGTTAGTGCATCAACAGTAAGTAAAGCATTAAATAATCATAGTGATATTTCAGAAAAAACAAAAAAGCGTATTAAAGAGTTGGCGAGTGAAATGGGTTATTTACCCAATTCTCATGCTAGATCTTTAATCACTAAAAGAAGTTATAATATAGGTATTTTATTTATGGATGAATCCAATTCTGGTTTAACACATGCTTTTTTTGCTAATATTTTAGAAAATATTCGAGTAACATTAGAGAATAAAGGTTATGACATTACATTTATATCTTCGGGATTTGCAGGTCAAAGAAATGCTAGTTTTTTAGAACATTGTAAATATCGGGGTGTAGATGGTGTTATATTAGCATGTATTGATTTTGATTCACAGCAAGTTTTGGAATTGATTCATAGTGATATTCCGGTAGTATTAATTGATAAAAAAATAGAGGGTAAATCAAGTGTTCTTTCAGAAAATTATGAGGGGACAAAACAAGCCGTTCATTATCTGATTGATCATGGACATGAAAAAATTGGTTTTATTCATGGACAGACTAATAGTACAGGGGTTACAGAGGAACGTTTAAGAGGATTTTATGATGCGATGAAAGAAAGAAACAAGTCTATTGTGGAGGAATGGATGATGGCTGGATCTTATTATGAATGGAAGCCAACGTATCAATGTGTCAAAAAAATACTTACTCTTCCTTATAAACCAACAGCGTTGTTGTTACCAGATGATTATGCAGCATTGGCGGCCTATCGAGTTATTCATAAAATGAATTTAAAGATTCCAGAAGATCTTTCACTTATAGGATATGATGGATTAGAATTTTCACAAATATTGACACCCAGATTAACTACAATTAAACAAGACACAAAAAGTATAGGTATGCTAGCAGGAGAGAAGATTATTCGCTTAATTGAAGGAAATGACAATCCGGAAATTATTTATGTTCCTTCTAAAATTTTAGAAGGAACATCAGTGAAAACACTGATGTAAATAATTTAAATATAATGGGGAGGTAGTAGTATGAAAAGAAATAAGGGTGTGGCAAGTTTTTTAATAGTTATTATGGTAATATCGATGCTATTTACTGGTTGTAGTGGGGAAAAACAGGAAGAGACGATAAGTAAAAGCTCAAAGGATAGTAAGAAATTAGTTGTATGGACTTTTACAGATGAAGTGAAAAAAATGATTGAGGATTATTATTTGAAAGATAATCCGGATTTAGGGTATCAAGTAGAAATTGTTATTGTACCTAACGAACAATATCAATCGAAAATTGATCCTGCATTGCAAGCAGGCAAGGATGCTCCTGATATTTTTGCTATTGAGGCAGGATATGCTAAAAAATATTTAAACTCAGAGGTTACGATGCCTTTAAAAGATCTTGGTATTGAAGATTCTGATTTAGATGATGTAATGACCTATGTAAAAGATGCGGCAAGGGATTCGAATGGATTATTAAAAGGAATTTCATGGCAGGCTTGTCCGGGAGCTTTCTTTTACCGAAGAAGTTTAGCGGAAAAATATTTTGGCTTTAGTGATCCTAAAAAGATCCAAGAGTTAGTAAGCGATTTTCCAACACTTTTAGAGACGGCTAGAAAATTAAAAGAAGCATCGAATGATGAAGTAAAAATGCTAGCGGGAATAGGAGAAACTTCTCAAATCTTTTTTGCCAATCGAAAAGATGGTTGGGTGGTAGATAATAAGTTAATTATTGATCCTATTATTGATGAATACTTAGAAATTAGTAAGGCGTTAGAAGAGGAAGGGTTAACTGCTCAGTCGGATCAATGGTCGGAGGGATGGTATGCAGGTATGAGTGGAAATAATATTTTTGGTTATGTACTACCTACTTGGGGATTACATTATGTCCTTAAAGAAAATGCAGAAAATAAAGAAACCAATACGACAACCGCAGGAGACTGGGGTATGGTACAAGGACCAGGAGCTTATTTCTGGGGTGGAACTTGGTTAGTAGTACGACAAGGAACTCAAATGAAAGAAGAAGCAAAAGATCTATTAACGTATTTAACATTGGATGAAGGATTCCTTGAAAAATGGGCAAAAGATACAGGGGATTTAATGTCTAATCAAGTAGTGGTTGATACAATCAAAGATACGTATACAGAACCATTTTTAGATGGACAAAATCATTATGCCGAATTTGCAGAAATGGCAAAACAGGTGGATGCTAGTATTTTAACAGGATATGATTTAGATATTCAAAATTTATTATCAGAAGAAGTAACGGCTTATTCAAAAGGCGAGAAAGATAAAGATACAGCAATCAAAGATTTTAAAGAAAATGTTAAAAATTTATTCCCAGATTTAGAAGTGAATGAATAAAAGATGGGAGGCAAGAGAACATTCTCTTGCCTTTCTCCATAGATAAGTTGAAATAGGGGGGATTTTTTTGAAAAAGAAAGCAACATTTAATTACAGTCGATATGGTTATTATTTTGTTGCACCTTTTATTATTATTTTTGTAATATTTCAGCTCTATCCTATTGTATATACATTAAATTTAAGTATTACAGATTTAACAGGATGGGCTACGGAGTATAAATATGTAGGATTACAGAATTTTATTCGTCTTTTTCAAAGTAAGCTTTTTATTCAATCTTTAAAAAATACAGTAATTATATGGGGAGTGAATTTTATACCTCAGCTTGGAATAGCATTATTATTAGCAGCATGGTTTACAGATATCCGAATGAAGGTTAAAGGACAGGGAATATTTAAAGTGCTTTTTTATTTACCAGGTATTATCACAGCGGCATCTATTGCTGTACTTTTTAGCTCTTTATTTCGATTTCCTGATGGCGTAATTAATAATATTTTAGTATCGGCTGGAATTTTAGAAACACCATTTGAGTTTTTTAGAAGTAAAACAGCTACACGATTGCTCGTATCCTTTATTCAGTTTTGGATGTTTTATGGTAGTACCATGATTATGTTAATTGCAGCTATTTTAGGGATCAATCCTGCACTATATGAAGCCGCGATGATCGATGGGGCAAGCAATAAAAAGATATTTTTTAGCATTACATTACCATTAATTAAACCTATTATGCTTTATATCTTGGTTACTTCATTAATTGGTGGTATGCAGATGTTTGATATACCTTTTTTAATCACCAATCGAAGTGGTAGTGGAAGTCCGGATAATGCTATTACTACAGTAGCTATCTTTATTTATAATCAAGCTTTTACAGGAGGAAGAAATTTTAATATTGCATCTGCTGCTTCTGTTATTTTACTTGGAATTATTATTATTGGTAGTCGTATATTATTTAGAATATTTAAAGAAGAATAAGGAGGGAGTAAAAAATGAACGATACAGATAAGAAAATTTTTTTGAATATAAAAAAGATTATTGTTTATGTAGTATCAATTAGTTTATCTATTTTAAGTATACTCCCTTTTTGGATTATGTTAATGAATGCAACAAGATCTACAACAGCGATTCAACAAAGTATTTCTTTATTACCATCTACTTTTTTGCGTTCCAACTGGGAGGCTTTAACGGGTAAGGGCTTTAATGCGATTCGAGGTTTTATGAATAGCTCAATCATTGCTTTTGGTGCTACTTTTTTATCTATATATTTTTCAACATTAACGGCCTATGGACTTACTACGTACGAATTTAAAGGAAAAAAGATAATTTTTGGTTTTATTATAGGGATTATTATGATTCCAACTCAATTAAATTTAATAGGTTTTTATCAATTTATGTTAAAATTAGGACTAACAAATTCATATATTCCTTTGATTATACCGGCTATTGCTTCACCTTCCACTGTATTTTTTATGAGGCAGTATTTAGTGGCCAATATGCCTTTTGAAATTATTGAATCGGGTCGAATTGATGGAGCAGGAGAATTTAGAATTTTTAATACAATGACATTGCCTATTATGAAACCAGCAATTGCAACGATGTCTATTTTTAGCATAGTAGGATCTTGGAATAATTTTTTAACACCGTTAACCCTTTTAACCAATGAAAAAAAATATACCTTACCTTTGATGATACAAATGTTAAAAGGAGATATTTATAAAACGGAATATGGAGGGATTTACTTAGGAATTTCATTGACTATTCTTCCACTATTGCTGATTTATTTTAGCTTATCTAAGTATATTATTCGTGGTGTAGCTATGGGGGGAGTTAAAGGATAATAAATGATAATGAGACAGGAGAGATGAGAATGGCTTTTAAAGATGATTTTGCATGGGGAGTAGCTACTTCTTCTTATCAAATAGAGGGGGCGGCATATAGTGATGGAAAAGGATTGTCTATTTGGGATATGTATTGTAAGCAACCGAATAAAATATATGGAGGACAAAATGGGGATGTAGCTTGTGATCATTATCATAAATATAAAGAAGATGTTCAACTGATGAAAAAAATGGGGATTAAGGCTTATCGGTTTTCAATTTGTTGGCCTAGAATACTTCCCAATGGTATTGGCGAAGTCAATAAGCAGGGCTTGGAATTTTACAGTAATTTAGTAGATGAATTATTAAAAAATGATATCGAACCGTATGTAACTTTATTTCATTGGGATTTTCCTTATGAATTGTATAAAAGAGGAGGATGGATGAATCCAGATAGTCCTCTTTGGTTTGAAGAATATGCCGCAGTAGTTACCGATCAGTTGTCCGATCGGGTAAAATATTTTATTACATTTAATGAACCTCAGTGTTTTATTGGATTAGGCCATGTAGTAGGAGTTCATGCACCAGGACTTCAACAATCGGTAGCGGATACATTACAAATGGCTCATCACGTTCTTTTAGCTCATGGAAGAGCGGTAAAGACTATTCGTCAACATGCAAAACAGGATGTAAAAGTAGGATATGCTCCTACGGCTTCTATGCATTATCCAGCAACGAATGGTCCAGAAGATATTGAAGCGGCAAGAAAATCTATTTTTCAGATGCCAAAAACAATGGAAGGGAATTGGGCTTGGAATGTATCTTGGTGGAGTGATCCTGTCTTTTTTGGAAAGTATCCAGAAGATGGTGTTCAATTGTTTGGAGAATTAATGCCTAAAATCAAAGAAGGAGATATGGAAATCATTTCTCAACCTTTGGATTTTTTGGGCCAAAATATATATAATGGTATGCAGGTACGTCAAGATGAAAATGGACAAATCGAGTTTGTAAAGCGTTATGATGGTTTTCCTAAAACGGCCCTAAATTGGCCTATTACACCAGAAACGTTATATTGGGGACCAAAGTTTTTATATGAAAGATATAAGAAACCTATTTATATTACAGAAAATGGATTATCTTGTCATGATGTAGTATCTTTAGATGGTAAAGTACATGATCCGAATCGTATTGATTTTTTACATCGTTATCTTGTAGAATTAAAAAGAGCTTCTACAGATGGAGTAGATATAGCAGGATATTTTCAATGGTCTTTTACAGATAATTTTGAATGGCATAGTGGATATGAAGATCGGTTTGGTCTTGTTTTTGTGGATTATAATACTCAAGAAAGGATTATTAAAGATTCAGGATATTGGTATAAAAAAGTAATTGAAACAAATGGTGAAATTCTATAAAGGAAAAGGATGTTATAAACTAGTTTATAACATCCTTTTCTAAATATGTATAGTTATATATTAAAAAATCGATGAAGATAGAGAGATATATAGAAGATTATTTTAGACATATACTTGCATCTTTTGGGAAAAATCGTTATACTAAAATAAGGAGAATTAAATGAGGTGAATACATGGATACAGCACAAAATCAAGCAAAGAAAAAAATTATTTTTAGTGGAATGCAACCAACAGGGGTCTTAACCTTAGGAAATTATATAGGAGCTTTAAAAAATTGGATTGATTTACAAGATCAGTATAATTGTTTATATTGTATTGTGGATCTTCATTCTTTAACGGTTCGACAAGATCCTGCTCGTTTGCGAAAACGTTCAAGAGAAGTATTAATGCAATATATTGCAGCAGGATTAGATCCAGAAAAAAATATTATTTTTTATCAATCTCATGTTCCTGCTCATTCGGAGTTATCTTGGATTTTAAGTTGTATTACTTATATGGGTGAGTTAAATCGCATGACCCAATTTAAAGAAAAAGCACAAAAAAACGAAGGAAATGTCAATGCAGGTTTATTTACATATCCAGTATTGATGGCCGCTGATATTTTGCTTTATCAAGCAGATTTAGTACCGGTTGGCGAGGATCAAAAACAACATTTAGAGATTGCACGAGATATAGCCACCCGTTTTAACAATCGATATGGTAATGTCTTTACTATTCCGGAAGCATATATTCCTAAAGTAGGAGCACGTATTATGAGTTTACAAGAACCTACGAAAAAAATGTCTAAATCAGATGAAAACGAAAATGCGTATATTCAAATTTTAGATGAGCCCAATCGTATTATGAATAAGATAAAACGAGCTGTAACAGATTCAGAAGGACAGATTCGATATTCGGATCAACAACCAGGTGTTAAAAATCTTTTAAATATTTACAGTAGCTTAAGTGGCGAATCGATCGAATCTGCTTTAGAGCATTTTGAAAATAAAGGTTATGGAGATTTGAAAAAAGAAGTAGGAGAAACAATTGTCGAAGCTTTACGACCTATTCAAGAAAGGTTTAAAGAATTAGAGAAAAACAAAGATTATATTGATCAGATTATTAAAGATAATGGTGATAAAGCCAATTGTTTTGCACAAAGAACATTACGTAAAGTGCAGAAAAAAGTGGGTCTTCCTCCTCGAATATAGTTCTATGCGAATGAAGTTTTAATAGGGTTGAAAGAGGAATTCCATAAAAAAGCATTTCTGCGAAAAGTAGAAATGCTTTTTTTACAATCATATATTCATATATTTTTAATATCAAAAAAACCTTTTCCAAAGACTTGAGCTGTTTCGGTGATGGTTACAAAGGCTGTTGGATCAATATCACGAATAATATCTTTTAATCGAGCTACTTGTTGAATAGTAACTGTACAATAAAGGATAGGTCTTGGTTGTTTTGTATAAACTCCTTCTCCGGGAATTTTGGTTACTCCTCGTTTAAGTTGCTTTAAAATAGCTTCAGCGATTTCATTATATTGAGCAGAAATAATAATAACACATCGGCGATGGTTAATTCCTTCAATGACGTAGTTCATCGTATAGCTAGAAATAAACATGGTAGCCAAGGTAGATATAGATAGATCAAAACCAAAAGTATAGATGGATAAGGAGATCACGATAATATTAAAGGCAAACATAGTAGAGCCGATGCTAAAACCAAAGTAACGATGAATAATTTTAGCTAAAATATCTGTTCCGCCCGTAGAACCATGACCACGAAAAACAATTCCTAATCCTAATCCACCTAAAACACCACCTAATAGAATGGCGCTTAGGGTATCATGGATGGGTAGTTGTATTTGTTGAGTGAGCGAAAGAAAAAAGGAAAAGCTTCCGGTTCCAATAAGACTAAGAATAATAAATTTTTTGTTAATTAATTTATATCCAAGAATAAAAATAGGAATATTAAACAATAGGATGAGAATAGCTGTATTCCAGTTTTTAATTAAATGCACAAAAATGGCTAATCCAGTAATTCCACCACTTAAGAGTTGATGAGGAATTAAGATTGCATTTGTATTCACTGCAGAAATAAAAGTACCAAGAAAGATAAGAAGAATTTTTTTCCAATCATTTTTTTCAATAAGCATTGCAAAATTCCTTTCTTCATAAAATAAATTTTAGACCAATCATTTTTATTGTACCATTTTTACTGGAAGAAAACTACTTTCCCAATGAAGTATTTTGAATATAAAAAGCATGTTTATCATGATTATATCATAAGAATAGAATAGATTATTGAGTATCAATAACAGAAGTATTTATATCAAGAAAAGGAGGCTGTATCTATGTGCAAAGAATAGGAATTGTAATTATCATATTATTATGTGTGTTTATCGGAAATGAATATGGATATAAAAAACAAGAATCAATTACAACTCATAAAACGATTCAAATTACAGATATTAACTCTATTCCAAAAGAAGATGTAGAGCTTCATTATTCTCAAATTATAAAAACATTAAAAGATCTTGATAAGGAAGATTGGTTTAAAGAAGATAACCATCTTCAAGTAAGAAAAGTAGAAGGCGATTTTATTGGAGATCAAGCTTTAGATCGAATTTGGATCATAACAGGAGATCGTCAACAAGAAACTCTTTTGGTTCTTTATGAAAATAAAAATCAAGAATATCATTATGTATCAAATATTAAAATCATGGGAGAATTAAAAGGAATACAACCTATATCTTGTAAGGCTACACAAAAAGATTTTTTGGTTCTTCGAGAATATGTAGATCAACGATTAGGAGCTTTTGAAGAAACAACTTTGATTAAGGCATATCATTGGAAAGAAAAAAAAGCAGTTCCTGTTTTAACGATAGTAGAAGAATATCATGCTTATTGGAATGAATTATGGGATGGGAAAAAATCAAAAGAAGAAAGTCACTGGTTACAGATGGATCAAAAAAGTTATATACAATGGGAAAATGATTTTTCACCTCGAGTTCATGTAGTTAGTAGACAAGCGTTTTTAACGAGCAAAGATACGAATCAAATAGAAATACCAAAAGAAGATCATTTTGATGTAAAAAAATCTCGTGAAATTTCAAGAGAATACCATTGGGATCCCAATTGGGATATTTTTGTTTTGGAAGAAGGAATCGATCAAAAAACAGGAGAGCAAGTAGCGATAGTAGAAGATGTATCGGATAATCCTTTTACTTTAATTGGATATAAAGAAGAAACATATCGTATTAAGAGAAAATCTGGTGATATAGAGATAGTACCTAAAGATACAATTTACATAGGAAAAACAAAAAAGAATGTACAAGTTAGTTTATATAAAAATAAGGCAAGTTCTTCTAGGTTGAAGAATAGCCTTATTTTTTTAGGATCAATAAAGGTATAGAAAAGAATTTTCGAATTAAGAAGATAATTCATTTAATACGTGATAAAAATGGGGAAAGGAAATGTCGATACATTCACTTCCATGAATTTCGACACCTTCTTTGCTACCAAGACCGGCAATAGCTAAGGACATAGCGACACGATGATCTTTATAGCTTTCTACGATTCCTCCGATGATAGGATGGCCACCGTATATAATCATACCATCGCTTGTTTCTTGAATATGAGCTCCTAATTTAGTTAATTCTTGAGTCATCGTAGCAATACGGTTGGATTCTTTAATTTTTAGTTCAGAAGCATCTTTGATTATGGTAGTTCCTTGTGCATAACAAGCAGCTACAGCTAGGATAGGGAGTTCATCTATCAATGTTGGAATAATACTTCCTCCAATCGTAGTACCTTGTAAAGTAGAAGAATGAACAACTAAATCTGCTACTGGCTCACCACATAAGGTGCGAGGATGTAGTATCTCAATATGGGCTCCCATTTTTTTAAGAATAGTAAGAATTCCACTTCGAGTTG
>JAAYSE010000062.1 GCA_012524135.1 Candidatus Epulonipiscium sp.
AGTAGTTATAAAAAGAAATAAGTATCTATCAAAAGAAATAGAAGAAAGGAAATATATATGGGATTTGCAGTAACCCTATGTAAAGCACTCAGCCGTCTTTTTCCCTTACCTGTTCATCCTTTTAATCTTCAAAATACAGGAGAAAAAACCTACGCTCAGTGGCAATTTGAAAAAGGAGAAGATACGATCCGATTTTACTTAGATTACACTACACCAGAAGAAATGTTCCAAAACAAAAAGGTACTAGATATTGGTTGTGGAGCCGCAGGAAAAACAGTATATTACGCTTCTTTAGGAGCAGAAGTCACTGGATTGGACGTAGTACCCACCTATAAAGAAAAAGCAGAGCAACTGGCTAAAGAAAAAAATCTTCAAGATCATTTTCAATTTGTTTTAGGTGATGGTGCTGATCTACCGATGGAAGATAATACTTTTCATACCGTGATTATGAATGATGCGATGGAACATGTGGACGATCCCTTCGCTGTTTTACAAGAATGTTATCGTGTACTTCAACCAGGAGGTCGATTATACGTCAACTTTCCTCCCTACTATCATCCCTATGGGGCTCACCTTAGTGATGCAATGGGGTTTCCTTGGATTCATCTTTTTTTTGGAGATGATACGTTAATCCAAACTTATAAAGAACTAGTAGAAGATTTACCAGACGGACAAGATCGGATTCACTTTCGTATTTCGAAAGACGAAAAAGGGAAAGAATACTTTTCTTACATTAATAAAATGACATTAAAACGTTTTAATCATATAGTAACTCAAATTAAGCTTAAACCGGTTTACTATAAAGAAGTACCACTTCGATCCTTCCTCACTCCCTTAGCACATATACCCCGATTAAAAGAAGGATTTGTCAAAATGGCGGTATGTATACTAGAAAAACCACAATAGAATAAATAATAAAAAACTCTGTTGATTCATTCAGCAGAGTTTTTTTATAAAAAATTTTAAAATAGGGGTAAAAAAATCTCTATTTTCTTATCTAATAGGTGAATGACAAAACAGAAAGGAGGGAAAAACACATGGCGATTGCAACAAATCCTTTAAAAACCAAATTGCAGTTAAAGTACGAAAAAGGATCTAAGACATTTTCAAATTGCCGACATGATGTGACAGACCAAGATCTATTTGACGTAGGAGAAGCCATCAACGGTCTACAGGAAAAACCTGCAGAGCAAATCGTAAAAGTTGTAGAAAGTCAATTAGTTCAAGAATAATCATCATAAGCATACGCTTACTGATAGGAAAGGCATAGAAAGGAGGTGAAATTCATGGAAAAGAAAACCTTACAGATGACTTTTACTACCGAACAAGGATCTACTCTTACTATCTCTGTAGGAGATTTACGAGAGGATCTTACTAGTGAAGAAATCGGTATTGTGATGGATGATATCGTAACAAAACGACTTTTTACATCCAAAAAAGGAGAAGTAACTGGTAAAGACAAAGCTAGATACATTACTCAAATCGTAGAAGATATCGCTATCTAGATCGATTTGTCTAGCAAGAAAGGAGGGGTGCCTTGGAAGAGTTTTTAAGTCATATTGGAAACTATGGCTTCCCCATGATTCTCTCTATCTACTTATTAGTACGAGTCGAATCCA
This sequence comes from Candidatus Epulonipiscium sp., assembly GCA_012524135.1. GTDB lineage: Bacteria > Bacillota > Clostridia > Lachnospirales > JAAYNZ01 > JAAYNZ01. The sequence continues at coordinate 1,620 of JAAYSE010000062.1, forward strand.
AGCTAGAAGCCTTAACCAAAAGTATTTATCAACTAAGCCAAGTGCTATCGAATCATACACTGCCTTTGCAATAAAAAAACGCCCATTATATAATGGGCGTTTTTTATTTTTATACCGTAGCTTCCTCTGCCTTTTGTTTTTTGTTCTTTTTCTTTTGTGCAGACTTACCGTAAATTGCCATATAAGCCGCAGGGATTACTAACATCGTTAAAATAGAAGAAATCAACAAACCAAAAATAATTGCATAAGCTAATGGGGCCCATAAGCTACCACCAGCAATTCCCATAGGAACCAATCCAATAACGGTTGTTACCATTCCAATCATAATAGGTCGTAAACGGGTTACACATGCTTCTTTTATAGCACTTAGTACATCGGAATTTTCCTTCACTAAAATACCAATGTAATCCAGAAGTACAATCCCATTATTAACTACAATTCCCATCAAGCTAACTGCTCCCATAAGAGCCATAAAACCAATAGGAGAATTAGTTACTTTCAATCCTAGTATAACACCAATAAAGGATAGAGGAATAGTTCCCATAATAATTAAAGGCTTAATTAAATCATTAAATTGGAACATTAAGATCAAATAGATTAAGGCAGCAGCTAAGTAGAAAGGTCCAATCAGAGATTCAAAGGCTTCTGTACGGTCTTCATTTTCTCCCCCAAACTCTAACGTATAACCTGCAGGTACTTCAAACCCTTCCATTTTTTCTTCTACGATAGCTAACACATCAGCAGCCGAATATCCAGGTTTAGGATATAATCCTGTTGTAATCGTACGCTCACGATCTCTTCGTAAAATTCGGTTAATCGCAAACTCATTTCGAATCTGTGCAACTTGTGTAATAGGTACATTTTTCTTTGTAATTTGAGAAGTAACATAAATATTATCCAAAATATTTGCTGTCGTTTTATCTTCGGTGGGAACTCGAAGAATTACAGGAATATCATCATCAGAATCATCAGGTTTTAATTTTGTAATTTCCAATCCATTTACCACCATACGAATGGTTTTTGAAATATCATAATTACTTAACCCTACCATACTTGCTTTATCTTGATTGACATCCACAACCATTTTTAATGTTTCTAAACCATAATCATCTTGTACGTGTTGTCCTTCATCAATTTCATAAAGAATCTCTTTAATCTCTTTGGAAATTGCTCGAAGAACATTTACATCTTCACCACTTACTCGAACTTGTACAGGAAGTCCAACTGGAACAGCATTTTCCAATTGTTTTGCTTCAATTCTAGCTCCTACAATAGCATCATCTAGCTTATTTTGAATGTTATGGATTTCACTAGCTTTTCCATTAACAATAAACTGTGCTTTGTTCGTTCCTAATTGGTTCGGGAAGAAAGAAGTATAGAACTTAGGAATTCCATCTCCTACTTTTGAAAGGAAGGTATCCACAGAAGGATCTTCTAATAAAATCTGTTCGACTTGTTCCGTAATTGCTCTCGTTTTTTCAGCCGTTGTTCCTTCCATTAATGTAATATCAATAACATATTGATCTCGATCCACAAAGGGGAAAAGCTGTAGCCCTAAAGTGGGAATTAATAAACTGGTTAAAAACAAAATAACAACGGATAATAAAACAGTTGTTTTAGGCACTTTTAATGCAACACTTAATATACTTTCATATATTTTCAAGAAAAAGTTTTTAATCGAATCAAAAAATCCTTTTTTCTCTTTTTTCTCTTTTACTTTTAATACACTATAACCAATAGAAGGTACAACGGTCAGTGATAAAATATACGAGCTAAGTAATGCTACGGTTACTAAAATAGGTAAGGTCTTAATAAATTTACCAGCAATCCCCTTCATCATTAACAAAGGAAGGAAAGAAGCAATCGTTGTAAGTGTAGAAGTAAGAATAGGAATATTTACTTCACGTACCCCATGAATAATCGCTTGATCTTTTGGTAATGTTCCTTTTGATAAATAAAGATACATATTATCATTAGCAACAATTGCATTGGCAACTAATAAACCGAGACATACAATCAAGGATGAAATCGATACTTGATGTAAAATCACGCCCGTCATTCTCATAAATGCAAAAGTAGCCATAACGGTAATAGGAATAGCAGAAGATACTACAACGGCACTTCTGAATCCCATACTTAGCAATACAACAACAACAAC
>JAAYSE010000063.1 GCA_012524135.1 Candidatus Epulonipiscium sp.
AAATTTGTATCCTTATTTTTATAATAATGCTTGACATTAATTGAAAGATCAATTATAATATTAACAATATTTTAAAAGCTTTGACGAAGAACAAGTAGGAGTAATCTTGCCTTTATAGAGAGCAATCGGTTGGTGAAAGGTTGTAAGGTAGATTATTTTGAATACATCTTCTGAGCTGCTGGCTGAAAGGATAGTCCTAAGGTCAAGACGGAAGCCTGCAACCGTTATAGTGCTAGAGTATCATAGGTACTTGATAAGGTTGGTATTGTGAGGTACCAATAAAAAAAGGTGGTAACACGGGTTAAAACCGTCCTTTGTATAGTTTACAAAGGGCGGTTTTTTTATTAAATTTTAAATAGAGTGAATATATGGAGGATGATGAAAATGTCAAAAATTCAGTTTTTTAGCGGAGAAAATATTCCTTTGGAAATGCATAAGGTACGTATTGTACAAAAGTTATCGTTACCCCCGATAGAGGATCGGCTTCGATGTATTCAAGAAGCTGGGAATAATACTTTTTTACTGAATAATCGAAATATATTTATGGATATGCTTACTGATAGCGGGGTTAATGCAATGAGTGATCGTCAACAAGCAGCAATGCTTATTGCTGATGATAGTTATGCAGGTAGTGAGACATTTACAAGATTACAAAAAAAATTAAAGGAAGTATTTGGTACAGAATATTTCCTTCCTACTCATCAAGGAAGAGCCTGTGAAAATATTATAAGTCAAGCCTTTGTCACGCCTGGTTCTATAGTTCCTATGAATTATCATTTTACAACGACAAAAGCTCATATTGTTTTAAATGGTGGATCCGTTGAAGAAATAATTATTAAAGAAGGTACAGATGTAACAAGTACGTATCCTTTTAAAGGAAATATGGATATACAAAAATTAAAAGACGTTATTCAATGCAAAGGAAAGGAAAATATTGCTTTTGTTCGTATGGAAGCAGGTACAAATTTAATTGGAGGTCAACCTTTTTCTTTACAAAATTTAAAAGAAGTTCGAAAAGTGTGTAACAAAAATAATCTTTTGTTAGTATTAGATGCTAGTTTATTAGCAGATAATCTGTACTTTTTAAAGGAAAGGGAAGAAAAGTGTAAATCCAAAAGTATTAGAGAAATTACAATGGAATTAGCTTCTTTATGTGATATTATTTATTTTTCTGCTCGTAAATTAGGTTTTGTAAGAGGAGGAGGAATTTGTACAAACAATGAAAGTTTATATAGAAAGATGCGAGAGTTTGTAACTTTATATGAAGGATTTTTAACATATGGTGGAATGTCTGTACGAGAAATGGAAGCTCTTACTGTTGGATTAGAGGAGACAATGGATGAAGAAGTTATTAATCAAGGACCTGAATTTATTTCTTATATGGTAAGTGAATTAGATAAGAAAGGAGTTCCTGTTGTCACGCCAGCAGGAGGATTAGGTTGTCATATTGATGCTACGAGATTTGTAAATCATATTCCTCAAACAGAGTATCCAGCAGGAGCTTTAGCAGTTGCTCTTTATATTGCTAGTGGTGTTCGAGGTATGGAACGAGGAACAATGTCTGAACAAAGGGATACAGATGGAAAAGAAGTATTATCAAATATGGAACTATTAAGATTAGCAATGCCAAGAAGAGTGTTTACTTTATCTCAAGTAAA
>JAAYSE010000009.1 GCA_012524135.1 Candidatus Epulonipiscium sp.
CAAGTGAAGTTTTAGAAATCAAAAAAATCAATTTTAGCCATTATGATAACAACATGATTTTATTATAGGTATATATGTGATTAAAATGAATAGTGCTATGTTTCTCATTTTTTTGTGAGGGATATAAGCACTATTTTTATTTTGATTAAAAAAAAGGTATTGACAAAAACACTTTAGTACGTTATCATACTAACATAGCGAAACGAAGTAAAAAATTAAGATATTATAAATAGTGAAAGGACTATGGAAGTAATAGTTGATTTATTTATGTAATGTTAAAAATAGGAGTTTTTAATTTTAAATTTTTAAAACAAAGAAAAGGGGAGATTGAAATGAAAAATAAAAATCGTATGATTATGTTATTCGTTGTATCTGTTTTATGTTTTGTGAGTTTAACAGGTTGTGTAAAAGAGACTGTCTCAAATGTAGATTCCTATGAAAAGATAGAAGAGAAAGGTTATGTAGTCATGGGGATGGATGATACTTTTGCTCCTATGGGATTTAGGGATGAAAAAGGAGAGTTGGTAGGATTTGATGTAGATTTAGCAAAAGAGGTATTTCAACGAGCTGGATTTGAAGTAAAATTCCAACCTATCGATTGGTCTATGAAAGAAACAGAATTAAATTCAGGTAATATTGATGTTATTTGGAATGGGTATTCCATTAATGATGAAAGAAAAGAGAAAGTGGCATTTACTCAAGCGTATCTTAAAAATAAACAAATCATTATGACGTTGGCAGATTCTGATATCAATAGTAAAGCAGATTTAGAGGGTAAAAAAGTAGCAGTTCAAAATGGATCTAGTACGTTAGAAGCGATTAATAAGGAACCAGAAGTAGTAGCAACTTTTGAAGGCGGAGAGCCAGTATTATTTGATACAAACCATGAAGCTATTATGGATTTAGAAGCAGGAAGAGCGAATGCAGTTGTATCTGATGAAGTGCTTGCAAGATATTATATTAAACAAAAGAATCCTGAAGATTATAAAATATTGGAAGAAGATTTTGGAGAAGAAGAATACGGAATAGGTCTTCGAAAAGGAGATAAAAAATTATTAGAACTTATGAATAAAACGTTAGATGAGATGAGAGAAGATGGAAGTTATGATGAGATATATGAAAAATGGTTTGAAGGGAACAATTAAATTAAAAGGATGATTTTATGTTCGAATATATATATACTTTATTGCCAGCTCTAACAGATGGTTTAATTACAACTTTAAAGGTGTTTTTTATCACTCTTATACTTTCTATTCCTTTAGGAATCCTTGTTTCGATTGGAAGATTATCAAAGATAACGGTTATATCAAAAATAATGGAATTTTATATATGGGTAATGCGAGGTACTCCTTTGATGTTACAGATCGTATTTGTCTTTTTCGGTTTGCCTATTGTAGGGATAACTTTTGATCGATTTCCAGCTGTACTGATCGCTTTTATGTTTAATTATGCAGCATATTTTGGTGAAATATTTAGAGGGGGAATGGAGTCCATTGATAAAGGACAATACGAAGCAGCCAAAGTTTTAGGATTGACTCCTTATAAGACATTTATGAGAATCATACTACCTCAAATGTTTAAGATTGTGCTACCTTCGATTGCTAATGAAGTGATTACTTTAGTAAAGGATACATCTTTAATTTATATAGTAGGAATAGGAGAATTATTAAGAGCAGGGAAAATTGCTTCAAACCGAGATGTTTCTCTTATACCATTGGTGATGGTTGCAATTATTTATTTATTATTAACAGCGATATTTACAAGAATTTTTAATAAGACAGAAAAAAGATATTCCTATTATTAATAGGAGGGAGAAAATGGTTCTACAAGTAGATGGACTTCATAAAAGTTTTGATGGGAAGACAGTATTAAAAGATGTTAGTTTTCAATTAAAAGCGGGGGAAATTTTAGCTATTATTGGTCCTTCGGGAGCGGGTAAAACTACCATTCTTAGATGTATTAATGCTTTAGAGAAAAGTGATAGAGGTACAATTAAAATAGATGGAACCTATTTGTGTAGAGATGATAATAAGAGTATATATGCTACGAATGAAGAAATGAAAACGATACGAAAAAAAATAGGTCTAGTTTTTCAAAATTATAATCTTTTTCCTCATATGTCCGTAATGGAAAATATAATAGAAGCTCCTATAAATGCTTTTGGTGTGTCAAAAAAGGAAGCAATGGATAAAGCGGTGGAACTTTTAAATATTATGGGATTATTAGATAAAAAGGATTCCTATCCTTTTGAACTTTCAGGAGGTCAAAAACAGAGAGTAGCTATTGCCAGAGCTTGTGCATTGAATCCTAAGATCATGTGTTTGGATGAACCGACTTCAGCGTTAGATCCAGAATTGAGAGAAGGAATAGCAAATATTATAGAAGATTTAGCAAAAGATAATATGGGTATTTTAATTATAACTCATGATATGGCTTTTGCAGAAAGAGTGGCTAATAAAGTTATATTTATGGAAAATGGACAAATTGTTACAGAAGCTAGTAAAGAAGATTTCTTTAATCATTTAAAAGATGAAAGAATCAAAAGATTTATAACATGAGGAGAGTTATTTTTTAAAACAAACAGCTAAATCTCAATATTTTATTG
>JAAYSE010000064.1 GCA_012524135.1 Candidatus Epulonipiscium sp.
GAATATACTCCTAATACTCGTATTGTTATTATTAAAACAGAAGAACATAGTATTGGTCTTATTGTAGATGAGGTTATGGAAGTGATGGAGTTTTCACAAGAATCTATTGAAGTAGTACAAGGGTTAGAAAAAAATAATAGTCAAAAATGGATACAAGGAGTAGGAAAAACAGAACAACAACTTATTACATTAATCAATATTAATGCATTATTGGAGGATCTTTTGTCTAATAAGGAGTGAGAAAATGTCAGAGATACATGTAGATCATTTAAATACATTTCATCTAGATATTTTACGTGAAATTGGGAATATAGGTTCTGGAAATGCGACAACAGCGTTAGCAAAATTGATTAATAAAAAGGTGGATATGGGTGTTCCAAAAGTAAATATTCTTGAATTTAAGGATGTTGCTGACATATTAGGTGGGGCAGATACAGAAGTAATAGGGATCGTATTTGATCTTAGTGGAGATATTACTGGGATGATGATGTTTGTTTTAGATCAGCGTTCGGCTCGTATTTTAGTCAATTTACTTATGGGACGTGAAATACATGAAGATGAAGTATTTACTGATATTGATTTATCTGCCTTACAAGAAATTGGGAATATTCTAGCAGGTTCTTATTTATCTTCTTTAGCAGGCCTTACCCATTTAAAAATTGCTCCTTCTATTCCTTATATGGCACAAGATATGGCAGGTGCTATTTTAAGTGTTCCTGCTATTGAATTTGGTAAAGTAGGAGATAAGGCTTTATTTATAGAGACTGAATTTATAGAAGGAAAAGATCAAGTATCTGGTTATTTTATTTTAATTCCAGAAATGAAATCTTTTCATAAAATTTTAGAAGCATTAGGAGTATCAAAATAATGAGCCAAAAACAAATGATAAAAGTGGGTATGGCAGATTTGAATACATCAAAAGAACCAGGAATATTAACTACCTTAGGTTTGGGATCATGTGTAGGAATTACTTTATATGATCCTATTGAAAAAATTGGAGGATTAACTCATGCAATGCTACCAGATAGTACACAAATTCGAGATAATAAGAATAAAGCCAAATTTGTAGATACAGGTACTCTTCAACTCATTGATCAAATGATTAAAATAGGAGCTAAACAACATCGATTAGTAGCTAAATTAGCTGGGGGAGCTCAAATGTTTGCTTTTCAAAAGTCCAATGATTTAATGCGGATTGGAGAAAGGAATGTCATTGCAGCTAAAAAAATTTTACAAGAACTAAAAATTCCAATTCTTGCAGAAGATACAGGCTTGAATTATGGACGTACAATTGAATTACATACAGAAAATGGTGTTTTGTTAGTAAAGGCCATCGGGAAGGGAGTCAAAGAAATTTAAAATGTTAAATCAAATTCCTATTTTATTGCCTTTATTTGCTGCATTGGTTATTGGAACAATTAGTTATATACAAAAAGATTCCTTATCCGTAATGGCAAATAAGTTAATTATTACAATTATTATTTTTTATAGTATAGGCTCTATTACAAAAAAAGTATTAAAAAGTATGATAACAAGTAATGAAGAAGATCAGGAAGATGAACTTGATTTAGTAGAAGATATGGAAGAAGAACATGAAAATAAGAATCAAAAAAACCTTGACAATGAAGAATATAAAGAGGAAATACATGTAAATCAGGATGAAGATGAAGCATTAGTTGATTAAGAGGGGAAGATATAGGAGGATTTCTATGACCCAAAAAAATATGGAGAATTTATGGATGGAATATACAAAAACAAAAGATCCCTATAGTAAAGAAAGACTTATTATAGAATATGCTCCTCTAATCAAATATGTAGCAGGTCGGTTACATACTTATTTGGGTAATAATGTTGAATATGAAGATTTAATTGGATATGGAGTATTTGGTTTAATAGATGCTATTGAAAAATTTGA
>JAAYSE010000065.1 GCA_012524135.1 Candidatus Epulonipiscium sp.
TGATCTGCTAATTTTTTACCTTGGATTGTAATCTCATCCATTAACCCATGTAATTTTTGTTGCAGATCTTTTTCCTCTATTTTACTTAATAATGTAAAAGAAAAAGTATCCTCTGTTTTTTGAGGCTGTTTTCCTTGCAGGCCCTGAACCTGAACATCCTGCATTGGTTGTATTTTCATGGCCACAAATTTCGCCTCCTAGATTTTTTTAAATTCTTCTACATCGACAACAAAAATAGTTGCTCCTCCTACCGTTACTTCTACAGGATAAGGAATATATCCTTCCGCTACATTCGCATAAGGATGGTTTGCTGGTGTCATTTGACGACGACTTTTACATTCTTTTTCGATAATAGCTATTGCATCATCTATACGCTCTGGATCTACACCTAAAAAAACGGTGGTATTCCCTGAACGTAAAAATCCTCCTGTACTCGCTAATTTTGTTACACTAAAGCCACCTTGATTTAATGCTTGCATCAAACGATTTGCATCTTCATCATGAATAACTGCCATAATTAATTTCATATTCATAGTAAAACCCCCTTTAATTATTCTATTTTCTCCTTTAATTTAGACCAAATTTGTTGATGAATATTTTCTACTGTATCCTGACCAAAAACTCGATAAATACGACCTGGATGTCGCTTCCATAAAGCAAGGTATCCTTCATAAACTTTTTTATGAAAATATAATGTTTCTTGCTCTAGACGATCTAGTTCAGCTTGATCTTTCTTTCTTTTCAAACCAATAACAGGATCCATATCAATAAAAAAAGTGATGTCAGGAACTAAACCACCTGTAGCATATTGATTGATACCTTCAATGGTATCTATACCTAATCCTCGTGCTACTCCTTGATATGCTACACTTGAATCCAAAAATCGATCACAAAGTACGATCATACCTTTATCTAAGGCAGGCTCAATCAATTGCTTTACATGCTGTGCTCGAGCAGCTGCATATAAAATAGCTTCTGTCATTGGATCCATTTCCTCATTCTCTACATCTAAAATAATCTTTCGGATCTGTTCTCCTATCGACGTTCCTCCTGGTTCTCGAGTAACCCATACTTGATATCCTTGATTTTTTAAAACCTGCTCCAATAATTGAATTTGTGTCGTTTTTCCTGAACCATCTGGCCCTTCCATTGTAATAAAACATCCTGTTTTATTCATTTTACACCTCTTCTGTCATGTAATACTTGTACTGTCTGTCCTGTCATATCTTGCATTCCAATCATTTTAACTCCTTGTTGCTGAAAAAATTGAATTTTTTCTACTAACTCTTGTGTTATTACCTCACCCGGGACTAATAAAGGAATTCCAGGTGGGTAAGGAATAACAAACTCTCCTATTGCTTGACCTATACTTTCTTTTAAAGGAAGAAGATCCGTATTCATAAAACTAGCTTCTCTTGGAATATATCGAATAGAAGGAATACTATCCCATATAAAATTTATATCGGCTTTTGTGTGCACTTTCTTTAATGTCCTATCGATTGAACATAAAGCTTGTGTTAAACGTTGAAAACCTTTCTGACTATCAGCCACTGTCGTAATACCTAAAAGATGATTAGGTCCTGATAGTTCCATTTGAATCTTACACTCTTTTCTTAATATACTTTCTATATCTGTTCCACTTTCTCTACAATGTCTACAAGAAAGAAGAATCTTCGAAATATCTATTTTATCAATACTACTCTGTCCTTCTATTTTTTGATCGACTAACTCTAAAGTTGAAAGAGTGCTTAAGTTTTTACGTAATTCATACAATTGTTCTATAAACTGGTCAAAATCTAAATTCTCTTGTCTTTCTAATTGGTATCTACAATAATCTAAACTAGCCATTAGCAAATAGGAAGGACTACTACTTTGAAAAAGAGATAAACGTTCTCTAACTTTATCTTTTAAGACTCGTGGTCCTTGTACATGTAGCATAGCACTTTGAGTAAAAGCAGGCAAAGTCTTATGAGTACTTTGAATTACTATATCAGCACCAGCTTCTAAAGCTGTTTTTGGAAAATGATCATGAAATATAAAATGAGCACCATGTGCTTCATCTACAATCAATATCTTATTTTGTTCATGAACCATCTTAGCAATAGTGGATATATCGGAAGTAAAACCTTCATAAGTAGGACTAACAATCAAAACACCTTTTGCTTCTTTATATTGACAAAGTCCTTCATATACATTTTGGGGAGAAACACCTCCAATCAAACCATATTCAGGAAGTATTTCAGGTAGTATATACTTCGGCTGTACTCCTGTTAAAATCATACCACTATAAACGCTTCGATGAACATTACGAGCTACTAAGAGTGTATCCCCTGGTTGGCAAATTGTAGCAATCGATGTTAAAATACCAACAGTAGAACCATTAACCAAAAAATAAGTTGCTTCTGCTCCAAAAAGGCGAGCAGCTAACTCCTGTGCTTTGGCAATAGGGCCTACCGGTTGATACAAATTATCGGTACCTTCTACTTCTGTCAAATCCAAAGAAATCAGATCAGGAATCCATAGTCCTCTACCTTGCTTATGCCCTGGAGTATGAAAAGGATAGATATTTTGATCTCGATAAGAACATAATGCCTGATATAATGGTGCCTCATATTTTCGCATTTGCTGTGCCACCCTACAGTCTATTAATATTTATATTATAGCAGATAATCTATACCCTGAAAAGATTTATCCTTTGTAATAAATAAAAACTTTTTCAATTTTCTGTTTCATATCTAAATATTCTCGAATGTTCATAGGGATATCTTCCCAAAGAACCTTTTTATCTCCTTGTTGATAGCATTGTATAAAATAACGACTGATTTCTAAATAAATTCTTTGTTTTACTGCATTTCGATGAAAATTACAAGGATTTGAATCAGCAAAAATCTCAATGCTTTTTTTAATAATCTGTTCCTCTTTAATTGGCAATGTAGTAAGAGGATATCCACCTAATTCCTTACCTGTTATTGTTTCAAATATAAGATATATATTTCTAGGAATCATCTTATCCCACCTTTCTAAAGCACTGTATACCTACTCTATCATATGCAATACAATCAAGGTTAGTCCCTTCTTATACTCATATTCCTCTAGTTGAATTTTTAATTTAGAACAGGTATACTATATAAGTAATTTTATGTCATAATAGAATCATTATGAACTATTTTACTAACTATCTGAACTTATAAAATACAAAATCAGAAAGGATGGATATCAATGATACATAAATTTATATCCTATTATAAACCACATAAAAAATTATTTGCACTCGATATGCTTTGTGCTTTCTTAGTGGCCATCTGTGATCTATTTTATCCTATGATCACACGTAATTTAATTAATGACTATGTACCCAATCGCCAATTACAGCTTATTTTTATATGGGCTTTAGTCTTACTAGGAATCTATTTGATTAAAGCTGGATTAAATTACTTTATTCAATACTATGGACACGTCGTAGGAGTGCGGATGCAAGCAGATATGCGTAAAGAAGTATTCACACATCTACAAGAACTTCCTTTTTCTTTTTTTGATGAAAA
>JAAYSE010000066.1 GCA_012524135.1 Candidatus Epulonipiscium sp.
GGTACATTGTATAAAATAATAGGGATATCTGATTGTTTAGCAATATAGGTATAATGTTCAATCAATCCCTTTTGCGTTGTTTTATTATAATACGGAGTTACTAAAAGAGCACCATCAGCTCCCAATTTATAAGCTTCCTTTGTAAGGTATGCCCCATGTATAGTATCATTACTTCCTGTTCCAGCAATAACAGGTATTTTTTTATTCACTTTATCAACAACAAAACGAATACATTCTAAATGTTCTTCATTTGTCATGGTGGCGGCTTCGCCAGTAGTTCCACATACAATAATACTGTCTGTTTTGTGAGTCAAATGAAAGTCTATAAGTTGTTCAAAAACGTCAAAGTCTACGTTACCTTGTTCGGTAAAAGGAGTGATTATAGCAACACCAGAACCTGTAAATAAACTCATAATACAACACCCTTTCTATAGTTAGGCCATTTCATTAACGAGTAATTCAGCAATTTGAATTGTATTTGTAGCAGCCCCTTTTCGAATGTTATCTGCTACAACCCAAAGATTAATTCCATTTTCTATACTATGATCACGGCGAATTCGACCTACAAATACTTCATCATGTCCAGTTGCATCAGCAGCAAGAGGATAAACATTATTCGCAGGATCATCTTGTACAATAATTCCAGAAGATTTTTTAAGAATTTCTCTTAATTCATCAATTTCAAAAGGTTTCTCTACTTCTATATTAATTGCTTCACTATGACTATTAAAGACTGGGACACGAACTGTTGTTGCAGTAATTTTCATGTCAGGAGCATGAAACATTTTTCTTGTTTCTTCTATCATTTTTATTTCTTCTTTTGTATATCCATTATCTAAAAAAGAGTCAATATGGGGAAGACAATTGTTTGCAATAGGATGAGGGAAGTTTGTAGGTGGATTACCTTTTAAACCTTCTTCTAAGTCATTCCATCCCTTCATGCCAGCACCAGATACAGCTTGATAGGTGGTATATACAATTCTTTTTATTTTATAATATTCATGAATAGGCTTTAATGCTACAACAGCTTGAATTGTAGAACAATTAGGATTTGCTATAATACCTTTATGTTTTTTTACATCTTCAGGATTTACTTCAGGTACAACTAAAGGTACGTCGGGATCCATTCTCCAAGCAGAGCTATTATCTACAACAACACAACCTTTTTTAACTGCAATGGGAGCAAACTTTTTACTAATATTTCCTCCTGCAGAAAAGAGAGCAATATCAATATCGCGGTCAAAAGATTGTTCTGTTAATTCTTCTACGATATAGTTTTTTCCCCGAAAAGTAATTGTTTTGCCTGCGGATCGCGCAGAAGCAAAAACATAAAAATTTTCGATAGGAAAATTTCTTTTTTCTAGTACCTCTAAGAATGTTTGACCTACCATTCCTGTAACACCTACAATGGCTAAATTTACTTTTTTCATTTTTGAGTTCCTCCTTGATTTATGTCATTCTTTTATTATAACAAAAAAGCTGGCAGATGCCAGCTGTGAGATTATAAAAATAAATATTTTTGTTTTCACAGATAGCACTCCATCAATAAAAAAACTGATGACAGTTGTTCAGTTATTCACTGTACAACCAGAAAAAATAGTAACAGGTTCTATTTTTTCTTCGGCACTTTTCCCTTTCGGTATGTTTCACAGAGACCTGTATCTCTCTACATACGTACTTTTAAAAAATGCGCCTCTATCTTTTAAATTAAGTTTTTAATATCATAGCATCTGAAGTAATAAAAGTCAAATAATTTTTTAATTTTATTTCAATAGAAATAATTCAAATGTAAATAATAAAATGAAAATAAAAGAGACAAAAATAGCATGACAAAGATAGCAAGTATAAAAGATGACAAAACAGGTATACTCTCAAATAGAAAATATAGGAAGGAAGATAAAACGATGAAAAACAAAACATTGGTAGAAACAAAAGAAAATGTTCAAATGACACAAAAGGAACGTTTGAAATATGAAATTGCCGAAGAATTAGGTTTATTGGATAGAATCCAAAAATTTGGCTGGAAAAGTTTAAGTGCAAAAGAAACAGGTAAAATTGGTGGGTTGATGACAAAACGGAAAAAAGAAATTCAATATAAAGAAAAGAAGACATCGAATCATTAATACACCGCTATATAACAGAATTTAAATTGGTTGCATTTGTTTGAAGTAATTATTATAATGGTTTCAAAACGACAGAAATGATAGGCAGGGATTAAGATGGGGATATATGGTAGTTTTGCTACAGTATATGATCAATTTATGAAAGAAGTTCCTTATGAACAATGGGGTGATTATATTGAATTAATTTTTAAAAAATATCAATATAATCCACATTCTATTGTAGAGTTAGGTTGTGGAACAGGAAATATGACAGAGGTGATGGCTAAAAGAAACTATGATATGATTGGCATTGACCTTTCAGAAGATATGTTAATGGTAGCTCAGGAAAAAGCATGGAAAAATAATAGAGACATTTTATATATTGCTCAAGATATGAGAAAATTTGAATTACATGGTACAGTCGATTGTATTTTAAGTATTTGTGATGGAATGAATTATATCTTGAAGGAAGAAGAATTATATCAAGTTTTTCGTTTAGTTAACATGTATCTTAATCCTGGAGGATTATTTATTTTTGATATGAATACAGAATATAAATATGCTCAAATATTAGGAGACAACGTTTTTTCTGATGTGCAAAAAAATACAGCGTATATTTGGGAAAATAATTATTATGAAGAAGAAAAAATAAATGAATATATAGTTAATTTTTTTATAAAACAAAAAAATAGTCAGCTATATGAACGTTTTGAAGAAATTCATTATCAAAAAGCCTATTCGATGGAACAAGTATCATTTTTATTATCTGAAGCAGGATTACAGCTATTAGAAGTTTATGATGCATTTAGCTTTCAACCTCCTTCTTCAGAAAGTGAAAGGATCTATTTTGTTGTTAAAGAAATTCAAAAATAGGAGGAAATATTTATGACGGATTACTTACTTCGAGCAACAGCAGCAAATCATAGCGTCAGAGCTTTTGTAACACAAACAAAAAATTTAGTACAAAAAGCAGCTAGTTTACATCATACTACGCCTGTTGCATCTGCAGCACTTGGGAGAACTTTAACTGCAGGTTGTATGATGGGGGCTATGTTAAAAGGAGAAAAAGATTTAGTTACCCTTCATATAAAAGGAGATGGACCACTAAAAGGAATTATGGTGACAGCAGATCATCGCTCACATGTAAAGGGGTATGTCTACAATTCACAAGTAGAACTGCCTTTAAATGCAATGGGAAAATTAGATGTAGGTGGTGCTATTGGTGTGGGAACGCTTCGGGTTATTCAAGATATTGGGTTAAAGGAGCCTTATGTAGGACAAATTGAGTTGATTTCTGGTGAAATAGCAGAAGATTTGACTTATTATTTTGCTACCTCTGAGCAGGTTCCATCGGCCATTGCATTAGGAGTATTAGTGGATCGAGATTATTCTATTCGTCAAGCGGGAGGCTTTATGATTCAATTAATGCCTGATGCAACCGAAGAAACGATTTCTATGATAGAAAAAAAATTACAAACTCTTTCGTCTATTACCAGTTTATTTGAAAAAGGACAAACACCAGAAGATATTTTACAATATCTTTTAGGAGATTTAGGATATTCTATTTTAGAAAAAAGAGAAGTTCAATTTGAGTGTAATTGTTCAAAAAATCGGGTAGAAAAAGCTCTCATTAGTCTTGGACAAAAAGAATTAGAGGAAATAATAGAAGAGGGAAAAGAAATTGATTTATATTGTCATTTTTGCAATAAACATTATACTTTTGCCATAGATGAACTACAACAACTTTATAACAAAGCAAAAAAATAAAAATTTCTGTAGTACAATGTAAGAGATGGGTGGAGTTTGCATATACTGATTATAAAGTCTAGAAGGAGGGAAAGCATTGAATGTAGCAATTGTTTCTACATGCTTATATGCAGAGGAACTGGAAAATAAAATCAATGAACAATTTAAACAAATTACTTTCCCAATTTTTATTCCAACATATGAGGTTAAAAAACAAAAGCAAATCACTTATTTGTATTATGATGTAGAGGATACCATTTTCTTACGATTTTATAATAAGTTTTTAGGTGAAAAAATAAGAATTCAAATTTGTAAAGCTATTTTCAATATGATTCAAGAAAAAATTCAATATGAACTTTTAAGAGAAATGATAGAGAAGTATTGTTGTACTATGTCTGTCTCTAATCGAAATCATGTTTTTACAGGAATAAAGAAATGGCTTACTTATGCACCACCTGTCTATATAAAACAGCAACAAAGGGTAAAAAAAACAGTATTGAATGATTTGTTAAATTGCATGGAAGAAAATAAAGAAATACATATCGAAGGTTTTATACAATTTAGAATGAAATCATATAAACAATATTTAAAACAATTGATTAAAAATTATATTCATCAATGGAATGTTCAACAAGAATACAATCGTTTTATCGAATTATTGCAGTTTTTTTTATCAGCCCAACCGTCTAAAATGTCAATTTTACATGTAATTGCACATAAAGATGGACGATTTACTTTTTTAGATGATCAAGCAGTAGATATTACAGATCGTTCTATTCAAGTATTTATGAAAGAATTACAGTTATGCGAGTGGAGTTACGAAGATATATTATTAAGTACCATTATTCACTTCATTCCTGCAAAAATTATAATTCATAAATACGAGTATATTAAAAATTTAAGAATGATAAAAACGCTACAATATTTATTTACATCTAATCTTGTTTTATGTGCTAAGTGTAATCTATGTATATAAAGTAATAATATTGATTTAAAGGGTTGACAATCATAAACAGCATGATATAATTTAAAAAACAAGCTAATACGTAGATGAGGATAGTACATGATGAAGTTCTACAGAGAAAAAATGCAATAGCTGAGAGCATTTTTAGGAGGAAATCATGGAAGACCACCTCGGAGTGACTTTAATCCAGTCCGGTATGATACCGTTATAATCTATAACAAGTGGTTTCTAAAACAACAAGGGTGGAACCGCGGGAGTAATAGCTCTCGTCCCTTTCTTATTAAAGAATGGGATGAGAGTTTTTTATTTTGTCTATCATAGATATATTTATACGATAGATAATAGGTGGTTTCTTTGTTTTTTAAAATAGGTATACAATAGAAAGGAAGTTGAAAAATGAAAATTACATTAAAAGATGGTTCAATAAAAGAATATCCAGCAGGTATGTCTGTTTTGGAAATAGCTCAAGATATTAGTGCAGGATTAGCTCGTGTAGCTTGTGCAGGAATTGTAAATGGTAAAGTTGTAGATTTACGTTACGTTTTGACAGAAGATAGTGAGCTTGAAATAGCAACATTTGATGATGAAGAAGGACGACATGCATTTCATCATACATCTGCTCATATTATGGCTCAAGCTGTAAAAAGACTTTTTCCTGATGTGAAATTAGCTATAGGACCTGCTATTGAAAATGGTTTTTACTATGATTTTGATCGAGAAACTCCTTTTACAGAAGAAGAGTTATTGAATATTGAAAAAGAAATGAAAAAGATTGTAAAAGAAAATTTACTTATTGAAAGATTTGAACTTCCAAGAGAAGAAGCTATTGACTTTATGAAAAAAGCAGAAGAACCTTATAAAGTAGAATTGATTCAAGATTTACCAGAAGGAGAGACTATTTCTTTTTATCGTCAAGGAGAGTTTGTAGATCTATGTGCAGGGCCTCACTTAATTTCTACCAAGCCAGTAAAAGCATTTAAATTATTATCAGTGGCAGGAGCTTATTGGCGAGGAAGTGAAAAAAATCCTATGCTTTCTCGAATCTATGGTATTTCTTTTACAAAAAAATCAGAATTAGATGCTTACTTACAAAGAATAGAAGAAGCCAAGAAACGAGATCATCGTAAATTAGGAAAAGAACTAGATCTTTTTGCTTTAATGGAAGAAGGACCAGGATTTCCTTTTTTCTTACCTAAAGGAATGGAACTTCGTAACACGCTTATTGACTTTTGGAGAGAAGAGCATAAAAAAGCAGGTTATAAAGAAATTTCAACACCTATTATCCTAAATCAAGAGCTTTGGCATCGTTCCGGACATTGGGATCATTATAAAGAAAATATGTATGTAACAGAAATTGATGAAGAAGCTTACGCAGTAAAACCTATGAATTGTCCAGGTGGAATGTTAGTATATAAAACCAATATGCATTCCTATAGAGATTTACCCATACGATTAGGAGAACTTGGATTAGTGCATCGACATGAACTATCTGGTGCTCTTCATGGATTAATGAGGGTACGAAATTTTACACAAGATGATGCTCATATATTTATGTTACCAGAACAAATTAAAGATGAAATAAAAAATGTAATAGATTTAATTGATAAATTTTATAATATTTTTGGGTTTAAATATCATGTAGAATTATCTACTAGACCAGAAGATAGTATGGGTAGTGATGAAGAGTGGGAAAGAGCAATTAACTCACTGAAAGAAGCATTAGAAGAAAAAGGCTATGATTATATCATTAATGAAGGCGATGGAGCTTTTTATGGACCTAAAATAGATTTTCATTTAGAAGATTGCTTAGGACGAACATGGCAATGTGGAACGATTCAGTTAGATTTTCAAATGCCAGAAAGATTTGATTTAACATATATTGGTCAAGATGGAGAAAAACACAGACCCGTTATGATTCATCGAGTAGTATTTGGAAGTATTGAACGTTTTATAGGAATTTTAATTGAACATTTTGCAGGAGCATTTCCTACTTGGTTAGCACCTGTACAAGTAAAAGTTCTTCCTATTTCTGAAAAATTCCATGATTATGCAGAAAAGGTAGTAAAATCTCTTGAAGAAGCGGACATTAAGGTAGAAGCGGATTGGCGTGGAGAAAAAATTGGTTATAAAATTCGTGAAGCTAGAATGCAAAGAATTCCTTATATGCTTATTGTAGGACAAAAGGAACAAGAAGAAGAAAAAGTAGCTGTTCGAAGCCGTGAAAAAGGTGATGAAGGACAACAAAACCTTTCTGACTTTATAGAAAGGGTAAAAGAAGAAATTGAAACAAAGGTATTATAATTTTTATAATCTAATGTATGATTTAAAATGAAAAAAGAAAAAAATTAGAGAATACCTTGACAAATATTCTAAGACATGATAATATTAATACGAAAATTAAGAAGAAGGTTCCACTTCTCACCTTAACAAAGTGATGTATAAGGTTGTATAGTTCGTATGATCGATAGAAAACAGGATGTTTTTTATTGTATATACATGCTAATTAAGTGGATATCTTCGGATATTCACTTTTATTATGTATCTATTTATTTTATTTATTATTTTTGGAGGTGTGCAGTTATTAGCGATTTAATGGTTAATGAGCAAATTAGAGACAAGGAAGTAAGGTTGATCGACACGGACGGGACACAATTAGGGGTTTTACCAGTAAAAGAAGCACAAAGGTTGGCCCATGAAAAAAATCTTGATTTAGTTAAAATTGTTCCCAATGCAAAACCACCTGTATGTAAAATTATTGATTATGGGAAGTATAAGTTCGAGCAAACCAAAAGAGAAAAAGAAGCGAAAAAGAAACAAAAAGTTATTAATGTTAAGGAAATTCGTTTATCTCCTAATATTGAAGAACATGATTTAAATACAAAAATGAGACAAACAGCAAAATTCCTTAAAAATGGAGATAAAGTAAAGGTAACGATTCGCTTTAGAGGTAGAGAAATGGCTCACACCCAAGTAGGAAAAGAAATTTTAGAGACTGTAGCGAAAACAGTATCTGAAGTGGGGACTATTGATAAACCAGCTAAAATGGAAGGACGTAACATGGTTATGTTCCTCATGCCTAAATAAATGACTACGATATACGTAGTAATCAAGGAGGATTTATATTATGCCAAAACTAAAAACACATCGTGGAGCAGCAAAACGATTTAAAAAAACAGGAACAGGAAAATTAAAAAGATACAAAGCATACAAGAGTCATATCTTAACTAAAAAGTCTGCTAAACGAAAAAGAAATTTACGAAAAGGAATTATGACAGATAAAACTAATGAAAAACAAATCAAAAAACTATTACCATATAGTTAATCGATATATGTACAGGAGGATCTTATAATGGCGAGAGTTAAAGGTGGCATGAATGCCAAAAAAAGACATAAAAGAGTATTGAAGTTAGCAAAAGGATATAGAGGATCACGTTCTAAACAATATAGGACAGCAAAAGCAGCAGTAGCAAGAGGACTACGTTCTTCTTATGCTGGAAGAAAACAAAGAAAACGTGACTTTAGAAAACTTTGGATTACAAGAATTAATGCAGCATCTAGAGCCAATGGTTTATCTTATAATAAATTGATGAATGGACTAAAGTTATCTGGTATCGAAATTAATCGAAAAATGTTAGCGGAAATGGCAGTAAATGATGCACAAGGATTTGCTCAATTAGTTGAAATGGCTAAAACAAAAGTACAATAATATTTTAAAAAGGATCTTAGAAGATAGGATTATACTATTTACTAAGATTCTTTTTTATATTGATCTATTATAGATATTATATTAAATAAACTTTATAAGAACAAAACTCTATTTTCTATGTAAGGAATACGTAAGGAAGTTGTAGGTTAAGCAAAGATAGATGTTGATTAAAAAGTATTTATATTCTTTGAATTTAAGTATTTAAATTTTTTTAAGTTAAGATCTTTAAATTAAAATATTTTAATTTGTGAAATTGAAGAACTATAAATGAAATAAATAATTATGAGTGTTGTTATAACCCTTTAAAATAAGGGTTTTGAAAGAAAAACTGAAAAATAATAAAAAAATTTAAAAAA
>JAAYSE010000067.1 GCA_012524135.1 Candidatus Epulonipiscium sp.
GATATAAGAAAAATGAGATATGCTATGGTAGTTTTTACCAATGAGTTCATTAAACTTGTATTATTATTTTGGATTTTCCAATGGTTAGGCTATAAGCAATTGTTTTTATTCTCTTTTATAGTATTAGTTTCGATTCGTGTTTTTGCAGGAGGTATACACTGTGAAAGTAATATTGCTTGTTTTACTTTTCTTTTTATTCAGTGTTATTATTTTGCCTCAATATTTCAGAACTATGGACTCTGTAATACTAGTTTTGATAAGTATAACAAGTATTCTTTTGATTGTCTTCCTTGCTCCTCTTCCTTCATCCCAACGACCTATTCAGAGTATAAAACGAAAAAAAAAGGCTTAAATGGTTAGCGGTTTTTTTTACATTAGTTTGGCAAGGGGTTTTATGGTTTCTTATTCAAGATACTGTTTTTTTAAGCTGTGGAATATGGACAATCTTTTTACAATCTATTCAATTGCTTTGGAAATTTTCATCTCATTTAGAAAAGGGATTATACGAATGAAAAAGAATAAAGGATTTAAAAATACTATTTTATTAAGCATCGCAGTTATGTTTGTAGCGGCATCGAATATGATTGCTACTTCAGGATCACTTTTTCTTGTTGGAGAACCTAAATGTCCTAAGAGTCTATTGAAATGACAAAAAATTAAAATTATTTTTAAACTAACCTGTTGTGCTAGTTAGAATTACAAATAGAAACAGCTCCAACAATTATGTTAACCTATACTTGATAATAATCACAAAATCAATATAAGAAGATAATATATGCTAGAGTTCAATAAATATTCTACCAATACAATTGAAGATTTAAAAAACTTATTTCCCTATATATGTGATTGAACTAGATTTAATAGAACTAGACGAAATTTACATGCAATTATTGAAGAGATACAAAAATATATGACTTCTATTTTAGGATCTCAAGCTAAACCAATAAGGATGATAGATAATATTCCTATTCCAGTATACAAATTTGGTAGGACTCATTTTCATAGAACCTTTAAAACATATGGGTATTCAAGTTAATATTTACAAACAAAAAGAAAGGGGAGTTTTTATGTCAAGAACAAAAGAATATATAAAAGTAACCCAAGTCACATTAGCAGACGTTAAAGCTGCTCGTAGAGCTCAATATGAAATGAGGAGATATGGACTAAAATCTGTACCAGACGAATCTAGATTATTTGATGCACTTAATGGAATTTCACAAATTATAGCAGTAGTAAGTTTAGTATTTGGTGTTGGTAGCGTTGCTGCTCTTGCAGGTACAGTATGTGAAATAGCTTCTAGTCTAAGTTTTTCTAGTAGAGAAGAACTAAAAAACATATTAGCGATGGGAGAAGATGGACTAGCAGAATTAGAGTATTATTTCGAAGATTACCCTAAAGTAGAAGCTATTAGAGTAAAAATGGGTTATCTTGATTATATCGACGATGGAGTTCGTTTCATACAACACACTAGTAAAAATTACATTGAAGAACACAAAATTGATGGGAGATGGAGAGTGTAATTAATACAGTATTTAAAAATAATAAATACCTTTTAATATAACAAAATATTTATTTATGTGAAAAAATAAAAAGGGCCTATTCTAATATGATACTTCCAAAGTAGGCAGTCTAATTAATTTAAAATTAGATTATCTACTTGGAGGTGTTTTTTTATGAGAAGAAAACCAAAAACAGTAAAGAAGTAAAAATTAAAGCTTGCAAAGATTATGATAGCTTTAGTGGAATTGCTGATAAAATTGGAGTGACAAAGGAAGTTGTGCATCGATGGTATCTAAGATATAAAGAACATGGACCAAGTACATTTAAAACATTAAGCAGAAACCAATCATATAGATAAGAAGTTTAAATCACTTGAAAAATTAAAAAGTAAAATCGCTGAATATATTAGGTTTTACAATGAAAAAAGATTTTAAAAAGGCTAGGATGCATGGTCCCTTTAGAATATCGAAACTATGCATCTAAATGTGCATAATATTTTAATTAATGTATCTGTCTACTTGACAAAGGTCAGTTCATCCAGAGCCCTTTTTATTTTTTTCTAACAACTTTTCAATCTTATATCCTAACATTGCTATAATTATAAATAACGGTGAAAATACAAAAATTATAGCTTTAAAAGGAAAATGTTTAAAAATTACTAAATAACCTAAAAGTATTAAATTAAAAAAAGCTACCACTAATCTTGTTTTAAGAGACATTTTTTCATATTCAAACATATAAATCTCCTTTCACATTAAATATATTATAAACTCACTTATACTATATAATAGTAAATCCTAGAAAAAATATTTATTATCTTAAGGTCATTTTTTTTAAATTTTCTTTTTCCTCTACAACTTCAACTAATTCATAATTTTTAATTCCAATATTCCACTGATATCTAAAAATAACACTAATTAAATCCTCTTGAATATCTTCGTCACTATCTGTATCAATTAAATTTCCATCTTCAGCATCATCAAGATTTAACTTCTAACATCAACAATAGGCATATAATCAACCTTTAAACTAGATTTCCATAATTCAGTCCATTTCTCCTGAGACAAATAATATCTTGTAACTGTAATTTACTGTTAAAATGAGGATGATATGTATTTTCATCTAAATTATAACACAGGGATATTTTTCTGTCTACTATAAATATGAATACAAAAAATAACCTAATATGTCTATGTCATTAGGTTTTTTGACATGCTATAATTTTTTAATAGCTGCCTCTTTTTATATAATAGAAAAGTAAAACTTTCCTATTATATAAAAAACTGCTGATGCCATGGCATCAGCAGTTTCTATCCTTTATTCTTCTACTGCAATAACAGATACAGGACAATTTTCTTGAGCTTCGATAGCTGTGTCTTCCACTTCTTCAGGAACAGGATCTGTATAAACCTCTGCTAGTCCATCCTCTGCCATCTGAAATACTTCTGGACAAATCGTTGTACATAGTTCACAACCAATACAACCGTCTCGATCAATTTTTGCTTTCATAAACATGCTCCTTTGTTATACTTTTTCGTTCTATAGTATCCCTAAATATAGAAAAATTATAATACCCATCATTTTTTTATTGATATTTTATTACTTTGCTAATGATAAAGCTACTTGCATCATTTGTTTAAAAGAAGTTTGTCTTTCTTCTGCACTCGTTTGTTCTCCTGTTACTAAACTATCACTAACCGTTAGAATAGTTAACGCTTCCACTTTATATTTTGCTGCCAACGTATATAATGCAGCCGTCTCCATTTCCACGGCTAAAACTCCATAGGCTGCCCATTCTTTCCAAGTATCTGGTTCATCATGATAGAAAAAATCAGATGTTATAACATTTCCTACTTGGGGTTGAATTCCTTGTGCGATTGCCTCCTCATAAGCTTCTTTTAGTAAGGAAAAAGCAGCAGTAGGAGCAAAATCTTTTCCTTTAAAGCGAAGTTGATTCATTCGTGAATCAGTAGATGCACTCATTGCTAAAACTAAATCTCGAATATGAACATCTTCTTGCATCGAGCCACAAGTTCCAATTCTGATCAAGCGTTGAACACCATATTCTTCAATTAATTCATTGGCATAAATAGACATCGAAGGCATACCCATACCTGTTCCTTGTACAGATACCTTTTTTCCTTGATAAGTACCTGTAAAGCCATACATACCTCGAACCTCATTATAGCATACGGGATTTTCTAAAAAGGTTTCAGCGATATATTTTGCTCGTAATGGATCTCCTGGAAGTAAAATAGTTTTTGCAATATCTCCTTGTTTTGCTCCAATATGTATGCTCATTCCTTATCTCTCCTTTTTCTTCGTGCTCATTTTTTTGAATTATTTTAGCTATCGTTATACCTCACTTTATTATAAATATTATTATTCTAGTAACAAATTACTATTTTTTACATTTGAATTTATTCTTGAAATCCTACAGGTGCTAATCCATCTTCAAAAGTTCCTACTCCCCAATATCCATTTAATACTATATTGCCTTTTTTATCAATATAACCCCATTTAGAATCATAGGATAAGCCTGTTTTAACTGGTGCCATTTCTTCTTTGAATTCATATCCATAAGCAAAAATAGGATCGATCACTACATCTCCTTTTTTATCCAAATAACCAAAAGCACCTTCTCCTTCTTTTTCCTCCCATACAAAAGTAGCTAAACCTTCTGAAAAACTTCCTGGGTAAGAATACTCTTCGGGTAAAGTAAATACTATATTCCCTTTTTGATCAATATAACTCCATTCTCCAGCTAATTCATCTCCTATATAAACCGGTGCCACTCCTTCACTAAAGTACGAAGCCATTTCAAATTTAGGTTCTATTTCAAATTCTCCTTCTACATTGATATAACCCCATTTTCTTTTATTTTCTGTACTTTGAACAGGAGCCAAGCCATCTTGAAAAATAGTGGCATTGATATATTGTGCTTCGATGACCATATTACCTTCTTTATCAATAAATCCCCACTTCCCTGTAGCTTCATCTCCTACACGAA
>JAAYSE010000068.1 GCA_012524135.1 Candidatus Epulonipiscium sp.
CCTATATGCCTACGATTTCGATGGATATTAAAAATCAAAATGATGGAGTAATAGGAGAGGAATGCCTTCATCTATTTCGCTGTTCCTATTGTAAAAAAGAAAAAAAGATTTTAGTTTCTCCTTATATAATATGATCCTTTTTATGATTCATTAAAAAGAAGTTTTTATGATATAAAAATGCAAGTTTTTATGTGAATGTTTGCATATAAGCAATAAACTTAATCCTTGCAAAATTGAAATATACAACAGAAGCCCTATTTAATAGGGTTTTTAAAATTGTTTTTCTGAAAAAATAATTTCAAAATGCAATTAAAATAAAATTAAGTACAATTATTAGAAAATTGATTGACAATGTAGATAGAATCGTATACAATGTTATTTATAATTTTGAGCGTAGATCATTATAGCAATTAAGATGAAAGAATATAAGAAGTTGAAGGGGGTAGATAGTATGTTAGAATTTAATAAGAAAACAAATTTACTAGAGCGGACGGAGTTTCAATATCCATTACAAGATGTTAAAGAGCCTAATTTATATAGAAATTTATATAATTATAATGAAATTCCCAAAATTGCATTTAATCATCGAAATGTACCTATTAATATGCCTGAAGAAATCTGGATTACCGATACTACATTTCGAGATGGGCAACAGTCGAGAGAGCCTTATACAACAGAACAAATTGTTCATTTGTATGATTTCATTCATCAGTTAGGTGGACCTAAAGGAATTATTCGTCAAAGTGAATTTTTTTTATATAGTAAAAAAGATCAAGATGCAGTATATCAATGTTTAGAGCGAGGATACGAATTTCCAGAAGTGACCAGTTGGATTCGGGCCTCTCAAAAAGATTTTGAACTAGTAAAAGCGATAGGATTGAAAGAAACAGGTATTTTAGTAAGTTGTTCCGATTATCATATTTTTTATAAGTTAAAGATGACACGAAAACAAGCGATTGATCATTATTTGAGTGTTGTGCGTCAATGTATAGAACATGGAATTCGACCTCGTTGCCATTTTGAAGATATTACAAGAGCTGATTTTTATGGTTTTGTAGTTCCTTTTGTATTGGAATTAATGAAATTAATGGAAGAAACAGGTGTACCTATTAAAATTCGAGCTTGTGATACAATGGGATATGGAGTTACCTATCCAGGAACAACATTACCAAGAAGTGTACAAGGAATTATTTATGGACTCAATCATCATGGGCGAGTACCTTCCGAGCTATTGGAATGGCATGGTCATAATGATTTTTATAAAGCAGTTCAAAATTCCTCTTGTGCTTGGTTATATGGAGCGTCGGGTGTAAACTGTTCTTTATTAGGAATTGGAGAAAGAACAGGGAATACTCCTCTAGAAGCTATGGTTATTGAATATGCACAGTTTAGAGGAACTTTAGATGGAATGAATCCTTTAGTTATTACAGAAATTGCTGAGTATTTTGAAAAGGAATTAGGATATCAAATTCCCCCACAAACTCCTTTTGTAGGAAAAAATTTTAATGTAACTCGAGCAGGAATTCATGCAGATGGTTTATTAAAAAATGAGGAAATTTATAATATTTTTAATACTGATTTATTATTAAATCGTCCTGTGCATATTGCCATTAATAATAATTCTGGTATAGCAGGAATTGCTCATTGGATTAATGCTTATTTTCATTTGTCGAAAGAGGAAGAAATGAGTAAGCAACATCCAGTAGTATTAAGTGTGAAAAAATGGGTAGATGCTCAATACGAAGAAGGACGAGTAACAACGATCACAGATAAAGAATTAGAAAAAGTAACATTAAAAGCGATGAAAAATATCAAAGATTCATCATTTGATTAAAAAGGGATATAAGGTTAGGGAGGTTATATCAGTGGGACTCAATATCACACAAAAAATTTTAAAGGAACATTTATTAGAAGGAGAATTGATACCAGGTACGGAGATAGGTATTCGAATTGATCAAACTTTAACTCAAGACTCTACAGGAACTATGGCTTATTTACAATTTGAAGCAATGGGAATAGATCGAGTAAAAACAAAAAAATCAGTAGCATATATTGATCATAATATGCTTCAACAAGGTTTTGAAAATGCAGATGATCATAAATATATACAAACAGTAGCTCATAAACATGGTATTTATTTTTCAAGACCTGGTAATGGAATTTGTCATCAAGTACATTTAGAACGATTTGGTGTTCCAGGAGAAACTCTTTTAGGATCAGATAGTCATACTCCAACAGGTGGAGGATTAGGTATGATTGCTATTGGTGCGGGAGGTTTAGACGTAGCAGTAGCTATGGGTGGTGGTACTTACTATATTACCATGCCAAAAGTAGTGAATGTAAAACTAACAGGACGATTACGACCTTTTGTTTCTGCCAAAGATATTATTTTAGAAGTTCTACGACGAATGACTGTAAAAGGTGGAGTAGGAAAAGTGATCGAGTACACTGGGGATGGTGTTCGTTCTTTATCCGTTCCAGAGCGAGCGACTATTACGAATATGGGGGCAGAACTAGGTGCTACAACTTCTATTTTCCCTAGTGATGAAGTAACGAAAGCTTTTTTAAAAGCTCAACAAAGAGAAGCGGTATGGCGTTCTATTACTTCTGATGAAAATGCAACTTATGATGAAGTAATTGAAATTTGTTTAGATGATTTAGAACCATTAGCTGCTATGCCTCATAGTCCTGATCAGGTAAAAAAAGTAAAAGAAATAGGAGAAATTTCTGTTGATCAAGTAGCTATTGGTAGCTGTACTAACAGTTCTTATCAAGATTTAATGAAAGTGGCTCAAATTTTAAAGGGAAAAACAGTTCATCCTAGTGTGAGTTTAGTAATAGCTCCTGGATCCAAACAAGTATTAAATATGTTAGCTAAAAATGGTGCTTTAGCTGATTTAATTAATGCGGGTGCACGAATTTTAGAAGCAGGCTGTGGACCTTGTATTGGTATGGGGCAGGCCCCTGCTAGCAATGCTATTTCACTTCGAACATTTAACCGTAACTTTAAAGGACGATGTGGTACAGTTTCTGCGGGTGTTTATTTAGTAAGCCCAGAAACAGCAGCAGTGAGTGCTATATCAGGTAAATTAACAGATCCACGTTTACATCCAGTAGAAGTATTCGTAGAAATGCCAGAGGTATTTGAAGTAAATGATAATATGATTATTCCTCCTGCTAAAGAAGGAGAAAAAGTAGAAGTGATTAAAGGGCCTAATATTAAACCTTTTCCGATCAATACTCCTTTAGAAGATGTAATAGAAGGAAAAGCATTAATTAAAGTAGAGGATAATATAACCACAGATCATATTATGCCTTCTAATGCCAAGCTATTACCTTTTAGATCCAATATTCCTCATTTGTCAGAACATTGTTTAGTTCCATGTAATCCAGATTTTCCAAAGAGAGCGAAAGAAAATAATGGAGGCTTTATTATTGGTGGAGAAAACTATGGACAAGGTTCAAGTCGAGAACATGCTGCCTTAGTACCTCTATATTTAGGTATAAAAGCAGTACTAGCAAAAAGCTTTGCTAGAATTCATCGATCCAATTTAATTAATGCAGGAATTTTACCATTAGTATTTGTGGATGTTGAAGATTATGATGATATCGATGAATTTGATGAACTTCAAATGGGAAATTTAAAAGAAGGATTAGAAAAAGATTGTATAGTAGTTAAAAATGTAACGAAACAAAAAGAATATAAAATGAATATTCATTGTACCGATAAAGAGTTAAAGATCTTAGTAGCTGGTGGAAAAATTAATGCAATTCGATCAAAAGCATAATTGAGGAAGTCTTTGATTTATTAAAATAGATATTTATAATTTTATTATATACATCATATACAATATAACAGTTATAATCTAAAATATAATAAATGAAATCAAAATGGTAAGGGGGAAAACAATGGAACCATATATTGTAGATGCACAAGAAAAATTTACTAATTTACTAAAGGCACAATTAGAACGAGTAGAAAGAATGAAGAAACAAGAAGATTTTATTCAATATGATCAATTAGATACCATTGTCATTGGAATAGTAGGAGGAGATGGAATTGGTCCTTCTATCACCCATCAAGCTCAAAGAATTTTAGAATTTTTATTAAAAGATGAAGTAGAAAAAGGAAAAATTCATTTTAAAGAAATTACAGGTTGTACCATTGAAAATCGAGCAAAAGTAGGTAAGGCTATTCCTGATGATGTAATGGAAGAATTAAAGGAATGTCATGTTATTTTGAAAGGACCTACAACGACTCCTAGAAAAGGCGATCGTTGGCCTAATATTGAAAGTGCCAATGTAGCAATGAGAAAAGAATTGGATCTCTTTGCGAATGTTCGGCCAGTAAAAGTACCTGAATTAGGTATTGATTGGACTTTTTATCGAGAAAATACAGAAGGAGCTTATGTTTTAGGAAGTGAAGGATTTCATGTAACAGAAGATCTTGCGATGGATTTTAAAGTAATTACAACGCAAGGCGTAGAAAGAATCGCAAGAGCTGCTTTTGAATTTGCTAGAAAAAATGGGAAGAAAAAAGTAACCGTAGTGACGAAGGCCAATGTAGTAAAAACAACAGACGGTAAGTTCTTAGACATTTGTAAAGAAGTAGCCAAAGAGTATCCAGAAATAGAAATGGATGATTGGTATATTGATATTATGACAGCAAAGCTTATTGATGAAAAAAGAAGAACTCAATTTCAAGTTTTTATTTTACCTAATTTGTATGGAGATATTTTAACGGATGAAGCAGCTGAATTTCAAGGTGGAGTTGGAACAGCAGGAAGTGCTAATATTGGAAAGCGTTATGCTATGTTTGAAGCTATTCACGGTTCAGCACCTCGGATGGTAGAAGAAGGACGAGATAAATATGCAGATCCTTGTAGCATTATTCGTGCTGCTGCTATGCTTTTAGCTCATATTGGATATACAGAGAAAGCAGATCAATTAACCAAAGCTTTAGATATTTGTACCGTTACAGAAAAAAAATTGACGATTACGGGACGAGATACGGGAGCTACTAGTGAGGAATTTGCAGATTATATTATGGAAACTATACAAAGTTTATAAAATAAAAAAAGAAGTGAGAGGACTTCTCCTCACTTCTTTTTTATTGTATAACTGTATTTTTATACATCATGGCTATGTGCTTTTTCCCACTCTTCATATAAAACCTCTAGTTGGTCTTCTATATTCTTTTTTTCATAATAGACTTTTTGAGCTTTTTCAGGTACACTATAAACCTCTTCTAAACATAATTTTTTATCCAATTGTTCTATTTTGTTTTCAAGGTTTTCAATGTCTTCTTCAATTTTTGCGATGATATTTTCTTTTTTTCGTTGTTGAGCTTGACGTTCTTTTTGTAATAACCAATCTTCTTTACTTTGACTGGTAGTAGTTATTTTCTTTTCTTCCTTTGAAGAGGAAGCAGCTAACTGTTGAGCTTTTTTTTCCAAGTAATAATCATAATTACCAAGATAACTGGTTATACCTTCAGGACTTAATTCTAATATTTTATCAGCTGTTTTATTAATAAAATAACGGTCATGAGAAATATATAAAACAGTTCCTTCATACGCTAAAAGAGCTTGTTCTAATACTTCTTTAGAGATCATATCTAAATGATTGGTAGGTTCATCTAGCAATAAGAAATTAGCTTGGGATAACATAATTTTAGCTAAACTAACACGACCTTTTTCACCACCACTAAGCGTATGAATAGTTTTAAAAACCTCTTCTCCTGTAAATAAAAAAGCAGCTAAAGTATTACGAATTTCATTTTGAGTTAAAGTAGGAAAAGCATCAGAAATCTCATCATAAATTGTTTTTTCTGGTGATAAATGTTCCTGTTCTTGATCATAATATCCAATATGAACATTGGTTCCTAAATGAAAGTTTCCATGGTCGGCAGAAAGTTCGTTTAATAAAATACGAAAAATCGTAGTTTTACCAACTCCATTAGGTCCAATAAGAGCAACTCGTTCTCCTTTAGAAACTTGAAAAGAAACATTAGAAAACAAAGAAACACCATCAAAAGATTTGGAAAGTTCCTGAACCGATAAAACGTCAAATCCACTTTGTATTTTAGGAGTGAGAGATAAATTCATTTCTGTATTAAGATATTGAGGTTTTTCAATTCTCTCTACTTTAGAAAGTGATTTTTCTCTGCTTTTTGCTCGTTTAATAGATTTTTCACGGTTAAAGGAACGTAATTGCTGGATAATATTTTCTTGACGCTTGATTTCTTTCTGTTGTTGATAATATTGTCTTAATTGAATGTCTCGATTTATCGCTTTTTGTTTTGCATAAAAAGAATAATTTCCTCGATAAAAAGTAACTTTTTTATTTTCAATTTCAATCGTTTGAGTAACAATGCGGTCTAAAAAATATCGATCATGTGAAATTAGTAAGACTGTACCTGGATATCCTTTTAAAAATAATTCTAACCATTCGATAGATGAAATGTCTAGATGATTGGTAGGTTCATCTAATAGCAGAATAGAGGGCTCTTGGAGTAATAATTTAGCCAAAGAAACTCTCGTTTTTTGTCCGCCAGATAGTTGATAAATGGGTTGATTAAATTCTTCGCTTGTAAATCCAAGGCCAATTAAAACACCTTGAATTTTACTTTGATAGCCATATCCTCCCATTTCTTCATACTGATGTTGCAATGCTGAATATTTTACCATAATATTTTTTAAGTCTTGACCTTGAAAAATGCCCATTTGGTGTTCATATTCTCGAAGCTGTTTTTCTGTATCTAAAAGGGAAGAGAAAACCAAAAGCATTTCTTCATAAATAGAGTTTGTTTCATCCAGATCTAAATGTTGAGAAAGATAACCTAACGTAGTATCTTTACGAATAAAGATTTCACCACGATCCATCGAATATTCATTAGTAATAATTTTAAATAAAGTAGATTTACCTGCCCCATTTGTTCCAACGACAGCTACTTTTTCGTATTCATCTATTTGAAAGGAAATATGATCTAAAATAATATCAGTACCAAAGGATTTTGTAATATTTTTACATGCAAGGATCATAAGTAAACCTCCGTTTCTATGCTATCACTATCATAGCAAAAAACAGGGTATTTGAAAAGATGTATGATTGACACATTTTTAGCATCAAGGTATAATAAAATTTAACTTAGAACGCCTATATTATGAAGGGAGATGAAATGATGGGTGAAGAGAAAAAAATTTCGGTAGCAGTTATAAAACGTTTACCCCGTTATTTTAGATATTTAGGCGAATTACTTGAAAATGATGTAACTCGAATTTCGTCTCGAGAATTAAGTGAGCGAATGGGGGTAACGGCATCACAAATTCGTCAGGATTTAAATAATTTCGGAGGATTTGGACAACAAGGATATGGATACAATGTAGAGTATCTATACACGGAGATAGGTAAAATTCTGGGATTAGGGAATACATATAAAGTAATTATTATAGGAGTAGGAAATTTAGGGCAAGCTTTAGCTAACTATGCTAATTTTGAAAAAAGAGGATTCTTAATAACAGGACTTTTTGATGTTAATCCTAGATTAGTAGGAATGTCTATTCGAGGAATAGAAATACAGGATATTGATTATTTAGAGCAGTTTGTAAAAGAAAATGAAATTGATATTGCGGTTTTAACTTTACCGAAGGTAAAGGCATCTAAAATAGGCCAAGATCTTGTAAAATGGGGTATTAAAGGATTGTGGAATTTTTCACCAATTGATTTAAAAGTACCAAAAGATGTAATTGTAGAAAATGTTCATTTGTCTGATAGCTTGATGACATTATCATATAAATTGAATGAACAAAAAGTTTTACAAAAACAAGATAATAAAAAAGAAAAATAAGATCTTAAGAATTTTATAATATATACGGGTAAGAGATAGGAGATAGCCTATGACAAGTACGATTATACAATGGTTTACTCCTGCCATTGTTGGTGGATGTATTGGTTATATCACGAATTGGTTAGCTATAAAAATGCTTTTTCGGCCATATAAGGAGAAACGAATCGGTCCTATTAAAATTCCATTTACACCTGGTTTAATTCCCAAGGAACAACATAGAATTGCTCATTCTGTGGGACAAACAATCGAAGAACATTTATTAACAACAGAAGTAGTAATGAATGTTTTAGAGAGCTCCCAAGTTCAAAAACAAATTAAAAAAAATATCCAACAATCTATTTTACATTTACAGCAAGAAGAGATGACAATACAAGATTGGATAGAAAAAATAATAGATAATGATGTAGATATTCTTTTTACAAAATGGGAATCAAAAGCGATTTGCCGGTTGATGGAAGAATTAAAAGATCCAAAGTTACAGCAACAATTAGCATCTTGGATTTTACTTCAAATAAAACAACAATTGCAAAAGCCAGAGATGGAACAAAAATTTCAAGATATGCAACAAAAATGGATACAAAAAGGATTTAGTTATTTACAACAAGAACAAATACAAGCACAGTTTTATTATTGGTTAGAAGAAAAAATAAAAGAAGGTGATTTATCCAATCGATCTATGAAAGAATGGGTATCACCTTCTATGATACAAGCGGTAGAATCGTATATATCTATACAGGGACCTACTGTAGCTTTTTATATTCAGAAATTTTTTCATCAGCCTTTAGTAGAAAACAAAATAAAGACATTTATAACACAAATCCTACAAAATTATGTAGGAAAGCTTGCGACTATGTTTGTCAATCCAAATAAAATATATCAAAAGATCTTAGGGGAAATGGAAGAATATTTATTAGAAGAAGAGAATCAAAAAGTTCTTATTGAATTTGTAATGGATATTTTTCATCAAATTATCAATAAGCCTGTTGTTGATTTTTGGGAAAGGGTTCCTACTTCTTTAAAACAACAAAGTTATTACTCTTTTTTTCAAAGGTTATTTTCCGTAGAAAATCAAAAAAAGTTAGTAGAATGGTATAAAGATGCTCAGAATAAAAATCCTGTTTTATCATTCACCTATTGGTGTAATTCTTTTTTTGATTCCTATGAAAATGTACTATTAGAATGGTTTATTCACGCATTACAAGAAGTAAGTGAATCGAATATTTTTAAAGTTCAATTACAAAAAGTAAGTACTCATTGCCGAAAAGAATTATTAAAATACCCAGTATATCATTTGTTCAGAAAAATAAAACCGACGGTATTAGAAGAAATTGAAGATAAAGTAATTCATATTTATATAAAATGGATACGAGAAAAGGGACCTAGTATGTTGCAGTTTATTAATGTATCTCAAATTATAAAAAATCAAATTGAATCGTTTGATATGGCTTATACAGAAAAGATTATTTTATCCATTGCGAAACGAGAGTTGCAAGCGATTACATGGTTGGGAGCTTTACTAGGATTTATTATGGGGATTGTTCTTAATTTTATATAGAGAAGAAAAATGTAATAGATTGTATTCCTTTATACATGATTTTGCAATATATATGTAATCATTATGTAATAGAGATGGTATATAATTATAGTATTACATATATTAGAGTATGATGAATAGGAATTCTTAAGGATAAAAGTATAAGGGGGATTCAATGAAAAAAAAGCATCTTTTTTTCCCGTATAAAGTTTTATGGCTACTTTTCACTTTTTTTCTATGGACGAATACAGTTTTTGCGCAACCTAGAGTAGAATATGGAGAACCGATTGCAAGGTATAAAGGACCTTTAGGAATTGAAATTATAAGTTTTTCATCCAATTGGTCCGATGTAAAAAAGTTGGAAATTGTTTATAAAGAATTACTCAATAATTTCCATGCAGAAGAAATTGAGTATTTTTCTGCTGTTTATATTTACCCTGATTCACCAGATGGAGTTGCAGCTTATTATTATCCTGATTTTGATTTTGGTAAAAACGGTCAGTATATATATAAAAAAGGACGTTATATTGAGATTTTTAATGGAAATGAGTATACGGATATATCTCAATTTGCTCGGATTCTTTCTCATGAATATGGACATCATTTTATGTATTATTATTTGATTACGAAAGAAAATAAACATTTTGCTCAATGGAAAGATACGGAATATGCAAAAATTCGTAATTTAAAAGCATATCCTAAAGTCAAATATTATTATTATAATGATAAAGAGTATGATCATTTATGGGATATTTGCGAAATTGCAGCAGAAGATTATGTTCAATTATTCGGTTCGTCATTGGCTAGAAGTTCTACGATGTACTATGATTCACAACAAAGAGTAGAGAACAATATCCAAGAAGTATATTATGATAATCATAGTTTTAATTTACTCCCTCAGGAAAACCTATTTCTTCCTTTAGCTACGGAAGTAGAAGGATTATATTTATATTGGCTAGGATTAGCTGGATATACGGGAGCGGTGCCATCTCTTCCTAAAAAGCCGATACTTACATTAAAAGAGTATTATCCTATTTATGAAGATTATTATCAATATTATTTTCAATGGACGCCTGCGTCATACAATTCACAGGAGCAATATGAATATACTTTAGTAGCTTATCCAACGGAAAATATACAATTACCTGAAGCAATCAAAACCGTAAAGACAGGTGAACCTTTAGAAGCGATTGCGGGTAGTGCTTTACATTATAATGGGGATGGCACTATGAATGTTCTTTTAGAAAATTATGAAGGGGATTATATCTTTCGATTATTTATTAAAAATAAACGAGGATATGTATTTTCTTCTCAGCCCCTACAAGTAAAATTTCAATATGATCATAAAAAGGTGCCTACATTTAGTGATTATTCTTCTACTCATTGGTCTTATCCTTATACAAAGTTTTTGCTTCAAATGAAATTAATTAAAGGGTATCCAGATGGAACTTTTCGTCCAGAACGATTAATGACGCGAAGCGAATTTATTAGTTTGATTATCCGAAGTTTTTATGATTTAGAATCAAAAGAAAAATTGAAAAGCGATCATTGGTTTATTCGAGATGGTTATCTAAAAAAAGCAAAAGATTTAGGTCTAATTCAAACGAAGGATTATGGAAAAAATTTTGAAAGATTTCATATGGATGACCCTATTACTCGAGAAGAAATGGCTTTTATTTCAGCTCGTTGTATGGAATCTATTTTTGGTATTGATGGCTTGTGTATGGATTCTGTTGAATTTCAAGATCAAGATCATTTTCAATATTCAAAGGAAATTAGAACAATGGCTTCTTGTCGAATTATACAAGGATATCCAGATGGGACTTTTCAGCCGAAACGACATGCGACTCGAGCGGAGGCTATAAAAATTCTTTATGGATTATTACGATTAATGTAAAGGAAAACACTTTTTACTTTAGTAAAGAGTGTTTTTTTTATTGCTTTATATAGAAAAACAAAAGAATATCCGTTATACTATAAAAAGAAGGAATGTTGAAAAGAGGGATTATATGTTTCTTTGGAAAAAATCCAATAAAATTCAATTTTTAATGGAAGAATTAAAACATACTCAAGTGCCAATTTTGATTTTGGATAAATTATGGCATGATATTTTCCCAGAAGAACAAAAAACCAAACAAATTGTAAAACTGGAAAAGAAATTAAACGATTTGATTAAAGAACAAGGGCAATTAAATAATGATCGAAAAGGTTATCTTAAATTGAAGAAAGATATGATGAAAGAAATTCTAGAATTAACTTCTGCTGCTTACGAAGAAAATGATGATACAGCCAAAGAAAAAATGAGTAAAGATCAACAATATATTTTGGAAATTAATGAAAAAATAGAACAAATTAGTACTCAATTAAAAGTATTGCCAGAAAAAATTCAAAAGGCGAATAATAATCTTTTAGAGGAAAGTGTAAAAATATGTTATGCTCGAATGAGTAAGGGAAGAGAAGAAATTAAAATATTAGAAGAAAGAATTGAACAACTTCGATCAGAGTTGAGATTTTCTTTAGATGAAAAAACGATCTATGAAGAAAATGTAGAGCAATTATATTCGTATCTTCATCATTTAGTAGGAGCTGAATTTATAGAGAAATTAGATAAAGAATATTGGGGGTGAAATTTTTTGAAAGGAATAGGAGTAGATATTATAGAAATAGAGAGAATTCAGCATACGATAAAAAGACATCCTCGTTTTTTAGCGAAACATTTTACAAAAGCAGAAAATCAATTATTTGAAAATAAAAATAATAGAGCAGAAACAATTGCTGGAAATTTTTGTGCTAAAGAAGCAGTAGCTAAAGCTTTAGGAACTGGATTTCGTCAGTTTCAACTTCAGGATATAGAAATATTGAGAAATGAATTAGGACAACCGTATATTCAATTATATGGAGGAGCAAAAGATAGAAAGAAAGCATTACAAATAGAGAAAATATGGGTCTCTATTTCTCATTGTCAAGAGTATGCTATTGCATATGTTATTACAGAATGATGAAAAAAGAAAAGTAGTTATTGTATAATCAGAGTATTTCAGTATATAGTATATCGGTAGGGGAGAATTAAAGTTTATGTTGCTTTTTATTAAGTTTGATTTAAAAAATAAAGAATATTAATTGTTTTCCTATAAGAGAATAAATGGAATAATAATGGGGATATAAATATAGATATAGATGTAAAAAGGAGAAGGATGAAAATGTTAGCTAAAGATATCATGGAAAAGAAAGTAATTTCAGTAGATGGTAATATGTTAGTGGAGGAAGTAGCTAAAATTTTAGTAAAAAATAAGATTAGTGGGGTACCAGTTATTGATGAAAAGAAGCAAGTAATAGGAATCGTTACAGAAGCAGATTTATTAAGTAAAGAAAAAGAGCCAAGGTTTCCTTCATATATTGAGTTCTTAGGGAGTATAATATACATAGAAGGAGTTCAACAATACGAAGAAGATTTAAGAAAATTGGTAGCTAGCAAAGCAAAAGAAATAATGACGACTCCTGCTTATACAGTAGAAGAAAATGCAACCATTGAAGAAGTGGCAGCTTTAATGGTGGAAAAAAGAATTAATAGAGTGCCTGTTGTCAATATAAACAGTGAGTTAGTAGGTATTATTAGCCGAGCGGATATGTTGAAGCCGTTGCTAAATCAATAATAGGGGGGATGGTGTGAAACCTAGAAAGTTACTTTTGGTACTAATGATAGTGAGTGTATTAACAGGTTGCAATATAGGAAAAACCAAAGAACTTTCACCAATGGAAAAAATACAAAAACGTTTTATGGAATTAGATTCTTATGAAAGTACAGTATATGTATCTTATATTTCCGATCAAGGAAAGAATGAATACAAAATGAAGCATTATTATAAACGAACAGGAGAATATCGAATTGAAATTATAGAACCATCAAAATTATCAGGTATTACAACTATTTTTAATGGAGAAAAAGTAGTGCAAATGAATTCTAATTTTAATGATCAAGCAGTAGTAGAAATAGAAAAATCACCATATCAATATGAAATTTTATTAGGAAGTTTTTTGAAAAATTATTTTCAATCACAAGATGTAAGTATCGAAGTGGCTAATATGCCAAATGGTGAAACAACGGTATTAGAAACCCAAGTACCAGGAAACAATCGATTATTAGAGAAAGAACGATTATGGGTTGATAATAAGACGTTAAATCCTTTAGCAATGATTGTATATGATCAAAATAAAGAGAAACGTATTATTGTGCAATATGAAGAATTTATGTATAATAAAACCTTAGACGATAAACTTTTTGTTATTGAATAATAGAAGGGTAGTCTAGGGAGGTATAAGATGTGGAAAGATACCAAAGAATTGTTGCAGAAATTAATTTAGATGCTTTAAAACAAAATATAAAAGAAATTCAAAAAATCGTTCATCCTAACAGTGAAATTATCGGTATTGTTAAAGCGGATGCGTATGGACATGGTGCTGTAGAAATTTCTAGAGTATTAGTCGAACAAGGTGTTGA
The DNA here is from genome assembly GCA_012524135.1 of Candidatus Epulonipiscium sp. Taxonomy (GTDB): domain Bacteria; phylum Bacillota; class Clostridia; order Lachnospirales; family JAAYNZ01; genus JAAYNZ01. The sequence goes on from JAAYSE010000068.1 coordinate 13,882, forward strand.
GAGATTAGCTGTTGCTATTGTAGAGGAAGGAATTCAATTACGCCAAGCAGGTATAAAAGTTCCTATATTAATATTGGGTTATATTCCACCTTGCTATGCAGAGGATATTATTCAATATCATTTAACACCAACCGTTTTTACGTATGAGATGGCTCAAGCTTTTTCAAAGGCAGGAGAAAAGTACAATTACACGGTTCCCATACATCTTAAATTAGATACTGGAATGGGAAGGATTGGATTTCTAATAAAAAAAGAAAGTATTCAAGAAATTCAGCGAATAAAAGAATTACCATATATAAAAATGGAGGGAATTTATACCCATTTTTCAACAGCAGATGAAACAGATCGTTCTTTTACTGAAAGTCAAATCAATCAATTTCATTGGTTTGTTCAAAGGTTGCAACAAAAAGGAATGGATATTCCTATAAAACATATATGTAATAGTGCAGGGATTATTCAATTTGCAACAGAACATTTGAATGCAGTTCGACCAGGAATTATATTATATGGTTTATATCCTTCTAAGGAAGTAAATCACCATCAACTTAGGCTATGTCCAGTAATGTCTTTAAAAACTCATATTAGTCATATAAAAGAAGTTGAAAAAGGAACACCTATTAGTTATGGTAAAACATATATTACACAGCAAAATACAAAAGTTGCTACATTACCTGTAGGGTATGCTGATGGATATTCTAGAATGTTATCCTCGAAAGGACATGTATTAATTTCAGGTAAAAGAGCACCTATTATTGGACGTATTTGTATGGACCAGTGCATGGTTGATATTTCTCATATTCCTCATGCTCAGGTAGGAGATGAAGTTGTTCTTATAGGAACCCAGGAGAAAGAAGTGATTTCAGTAGAAGAAATTGCAGAAATATTAGAAACTATTAACTATGAAGTAGTTTGCATGGTTGGAAAACGGATTCCTAGGGTTTATATAGAAGATCAGCATTTATTAAAAATGGTTCATTATTTTCAGTAATAGGTTTATTCGTATACATCATTTGTTCTCGGGCAATAATATTAAAGAAAGCCTATGTAGGATGAGATGGGGAGGATACAGGCTGTGAAGAAAAAAAGAAAATGGATGGATGCGCAACTAGAATATAGTTCTTTAAAACTTATAGATCATAAAGCAAAGAATTCTTATGCTTATGAAATAAAGGAAATACAAAAAGGATATCAAGAAATGGCAGAAATTAACTTGGGCTTATCAGAATTATGTTTTGCAGTTGAAAGTGAGGTTGAGCAGTTTTTTGAGGAACGAATAGCGGAGAGTGAGTAGTGTGCAGGTAAAACGTGGTGATATATTTTATGCAGATTTAAGTCCGGTCATTGGTTCAGAGCAAGGAGGTATTCGACCTGTTCTTATTATTCAAAATGATATTGGAAATAAATACAGTCCTACTGTAATTTGTGCAGCAATAACATCCCAGATTAATAAAGCAAAGTTGCCAACTCATATTGAAATTAAGGCGAAACAATATACCTTAGTAAAGGATTCTGTTATTCTTTTGGAACAAATTAGAACTATTGATAAAAAAAGATTAAGAGAAAAGATTTGTCAACTAGATGGTAGACTTATGAAAAAAGTAGATCAAGGTATTGTTATTAGTCTGGGTCTTAATTTTTAAAAAATAAAAGTAGTTACAAAAATAAGAAAATAATAAAAAAAGAGAAAAGTAAAAGCCCAATAAACGATTGTATAATTTTTATATTCTTACATATAATAACCTTGTTACTATAGACATAGTAAGGAGGAAAGCAGATGGAAGACAATAAAAGTAATAATGTGGGTCATGGAAATGAAAGTATGGATATTACACATCTACTTTTACGTTTTGTATTTTCAGCGATTGTATTGGCCATAACGGCCTTTGTAACACCAGGATTTACGATTGATGGATTATGGCCATTAATTATTGCGGCAGTTGTAATTGTAGGATTGGATTATTTAGTAGAAAAAATTACAGGTATTGATGCTTCGCCTTTTGGAAGAGGTATTGTAGGATTTATTGTGTCGGCGTTAATTTTATATGTGACTCAATTTGTCGTCCAAGGTTTTAATATTACTTTACTAGGAGCTATTATTGGTTCCATTATTATTGGAATTTTACATGCCTTTATTCCTGGTAAAACATTGTAAAAATAAAAAAGATATATATTCATAGAGGATTTATCCTTATGTGTATATATCTTTTTTTATGGATTGCTTTATAACCTTAAATATTTATTCTCGCCATTTTAGAAATCTTTTTTCAATCCAAACAATGGATTGATACAAGAGGGCGGCTACGATACCTAAAATTAAAATACTCATCATGACCCAATCCAATTTGAAAATCTGACTACCATAAACAATTAAATAACCTAATCCCGCTTTAGAAACTAAAAATTCACCAATGATGACACCAACTAAACATAATCCTATATTGACTTTTAATGCATTAATAATCGTAGGAACACTAGCTGGTAAGACTACTTTGGAGAAAACATGTTTTTTGGTACCTCCAAAAGTTCGAATGAGTTTTATTTTCTCTTCTTCTACTTCTAAAAACCCGTTAAGAACGGTCATTATTGTTACAATGACCGAAATAGATAAAGCAGTGACAATGATAGAAGTCATATTATTACCTAACCAAACAATAAGAATGGGTGCGAGTGCTGTTTTAGGTAAACTATTTAAAATAACTAAATAGGGTTCAAACACTTTTGATAAAAAAGGACTTACCCAAAGCAAAATTGCAATTCCTGTTCCCAATAAAGTACCTAAGGTAAACCCTATAATAGTTTCCCATAATGTGATACCAATATGCATAAATAAGGTTTTATTTTTAATCATTGTAATTAGTGTTTGCAATATTCGATAGGGGCTGCTAAAGATAAAAGGATCAATCCATTTTTTACGAGCAGCTATCTCCCATAAAAAAAAGAAAAAAATACAGAGTAACCATTGAGTAAGGCGAATTAACTGTTTTTGTCGTTTTAATTTTTGAAGATACTGTTCATGGGTAATAGATCTATTCATCTACATTCAACTCCTTCCAGATGGCTTGAAAATAATGTCTAAATTCAGGGGCTTCTCTTGATTTTAAAGGCGTTCGATGATCAATCGAAAGTATAATAGGAAAAATCGTTTTTACTGTAGCAGGGCGTTGAGTTAAGACAACAACACGATCAGCCATACTAATTGCTTCTGAAATATCATGTGTAACAAGGATTGCTGTTTTATTTTCATTTTTAATAATCATTCCAATTTCATCAGAAACAGATAAACGAGTTTGGTAATCAAGAGCAGAAAAGGGTTCATCCAATAATAAAATTTCAGGTTTAACAGCTAATGTTCGTATAAGAGCAACACGTTGCCTCATACCACCGGAAAGTTGAGAAGGAAGATAGTTTTTAAAGTCTTTCAATCCATATAGATCTAATAAATCTTCAGCATATTTTTTATTTTCTTCTGTTAATTTATTTTGAATTTCTAAGCCGAGGTATACATTATTGAGGATAGTTCTCCATTCAAAGAGATGGTCTTTTTGTAGCATATATCCAACAGTACAATCATTATTGTTCGAAGACTTACCATGTAAAGATATTTCTCCTGATGTAGGTTGAAGTAAACCAGCAATTAACGATAATAAAGTGGATTTTCCACATCCACTAGGGCCTACAATACTAATAAATTCTCCCGGATGAACAGAGAGGGATAAATTTTCTATGGCTTTTGTCTCTGCTTTTAATGTGTGATAGTTCATCGAAACATGTTTTAATTCGACAATAGGGGTCATTGATATCCTCCTTCCAAAGAGTATTATCTACTTATACTATATTAAAAAAGAAGTAGTTGTGTGAAATAATTTATTTGATCAATTATTTAAGGATAATAAAAAGGGAAACTAATGTTTCCCTTTTTTAAAAGTAGGATATTCATTTTTAATTAGGATAAGAACAAGAAAAAACGAGTTGATCTTGTTTACATGTAATATGAATATGGCAGCCTGCACGATATTCTTGACGCAAATAACCTTCTGCAATCTCGTCTTCAATATATTTTTGTATTACTCGACGTAAGGGTCTTGCACCGTAGCGAGGGTCATACCCTTTTTTTACTAAGAATGTTTTCGCTTCTTCTGTAATATGCAAGGTTATATTTTTATCTTTTGCAGCGGATTGTACTTCTTTTAACATTAAATCAACAATTTGTTGTAGCTCTTCGGTAGAAAGTTCAGTAAAGACTACTATTTCATCTACTCGATTTAAAAACTCTGGACGGAAGATTTCTTTAAGGGCATCATGAGTTTGAGATTCAAGAGCTTGGTACTTATCTTGAACAAATCCCATACCATAAGCTTTAAGGCTGGTACCAGCATTAGAAGTCATAATTAAAATGGTATTTTCAAAGTGAATGGTTCTTCCTTGATTATCTGTGAGTCGCCCATCTTCTAATATTTGTAGTAACATATTAAATACATCTGGATGTGCTTTTTCAATCTCATCTAGTAAAATGACAGAGTATGGTTTTCTACGCACTAGTTCGGTTAATTGACCACCTTGGTCATAACCCACATATCCTGGAGGAGCTCCAATAAGTTTTGATACGGTGTGTTTTTCCATATACTCGGACATATCCAAACGAATTAAAGCATCTTCACTTCCAAATAATTCTTGAGCTATTGTTTTTGCTAATTTCGTTTTTCCCACTCCCGTAGGACCTACAAATATAAAGGAAGAAGGTCGATTTCTTTTTCGAAAACCAGAGCGAGTACGACGAATAGCACGTGCTAGGGCGGATACACCTTTAGTTTGACCTACGACTCTTTTATGGAGACTTTCTTCTAAGTTCAGTAATTTTTCTGCTTCTAATTCTGTGATTTTTTGTACTGGAATTTTAGTCCAGGCTTCAATTACGTACGCTACATCATCTACTGTAATTTCTACAATAGCTTTTTCTTCTTGAAAAGCCTTAATTTTTTCATTTAATTTAATTTCTTCCATTTTACATTCAGCAGCTTTTTCAAAATCACTTTTTTGAGCATATTGTTCTTTTGTGTCTTGTATTTTCTTCAATTCTTCTTTTAGTGCTTGAAGTTCAACTAAACCTTGATTTTTTAAATTAGCGCGAGAACCTGCTTCATCAATTACATCAATGGCTTTATCAGGAAGAAATCGATCGGTAATATATCGATCGGATAAAAGAACTGCCTTTTTAATCACTTTATCTGGAATAAGAATAGAATGAAATTGTTCATAATAATCTTTAATCCCTTTAATAATTTCAATAGTTTCTTCAATAGTAGGTTCTTCGACTAGAACAGGTTGAAATCTGCGTTCTAGTGCAGCATCTTTTTCAATATATTTTCGATATTCATCTAAAGTGGTTGCTCCAATGATTTGAATTTGACCACGAGCTAAAGCTGGTTTTAAAATATTCGCTGCATTCATGGCTCCACTTTCTGCAACTCCAGCTCCAATAATATTATGCACTTCATCAATCACTAAAATAATGTTTTCAGCAGCCTCTGCCTCTTTAATAATTGCTTTCATTCGGGATTCAAATTGTCCTCTAAACTGTGTCCCAGCAACTACCGCTGTTAAATCCAATAGATAGACTTCCGTATCATATAATTTAACAGGGACTTGTTTTTCTATAATTCGTACAGCTAATCCTTCAGCAATAGCTGTTTTTCCTACACCAGGTTCGCCGATTAAAATAGGATTATTTTTATTTCGTCGATTTAAAATCTGAATAATCCGATCAATCTCACGATGACGCCCAATAATTCGATCTACTTTGTTTGCTTTCGCTTCATTTGTTAAATTGATTCCAAAAGCATCTAAATATTTTCGTTTCTTTTTAGGTTGAGAATGGTTTTTCGTTTTTTGTTTTTGAGTAGTATTTTCATTTGAATTTTCTGGTTCCACAGCACTATCTTTGATATCGTTTCCATTTGGATCTTTAAAAGTATTATTCATAAATTGAAGAATAGCATTTTGAGGATTTTCTAAATCATCCACATTTTCCATTATATTATTGATATCTATATCGCCAAGCATATTCATCATTTGTTCATTTAAATTTTCAAGTTCTTCCTCTGTCATGCCAGTTTGACTTAACATTTGATTAAGAGGAGCAATCCCTTGCTTTTTGGCACAAGGTATACATAAACCAATCATTTCTGTTTTTTTATCGGATATTTTAGAAGTGAAAATGACTGCAATATTTTTTTTACAGATAGAACACATCATCATTTTGATCATCTCCGTTGTTCTCTACTTGCTTTGTGATACTTCAGTATAGCATATTTTATTCAGTGTGACTAGGATATAATACTATAATAAAACCCCCTTTAAATGGAAAGGGGGGGCTATTAAAAATTATTGAATAGCTTTTTTGGCAAAATCAGTGGTAATAATATCTTCATAAGGAATTCGTTGTTCTAATTCTCCAGCCATATCTAATATATCCTGTAATAAATCAAAGGATTCTTTTTTGAATACAGGAGTAGGAGACCAAGTATCTTGTTCCTTATATCTTTTTACAATGGTAGTAATAAGATCCAAATCGGTTTCTGCAAACTGAGGTTGAATCACTTTGGCAATTTCTTCTGCTTCATGTTGTTCTACCCATTTTAATCCTTTATAGATTGCATTGGTAAATTTTTGAATTCGATCTGGATATTTTTCAAGATATTCTTGAGTAGTAGCATAAGCAGTATAAGGAACATTTCCACTATCAATTCCTAAAGAAGCAACGACATATCCAGAACCTTCTTCTTCAATTGTAGAAGCCGCTGGTTCAAATTCTACGGTATAGTCCCCGGTTCCCCCTACAAATGCTCCAGCAGTTGAATTAAATTGAAGGTTAGTAATAATAGTAACATCCTCAAAAGGTTGCATATTCTTTTGTTTTAAAATATATTCTAGCACCATTTGCGGCATTCCACCAGGACGTCCTCCGATAATTGTTTTACCTTTTAATTTTTCCCATGTAAAATCAGGCTCCGGTTCTCTGGCAACTAAAAAATTCCCTGCTTTTTGAGTGAGTAAAGCAAAATTCACCACGTAATCTTCTTTTCCTTGATTGTAGACATAAATGGAAGCTTCACTACCCATTAAAGCGATATCTGCATTATCAGAAACTAGTGCTGTCATTGATTTATCGGCTCCCCATCCGATGGATAGTTCAATTTCTAAACCTTCTTCTTCAAAAAAACCTTTTTCCATTGCAACATATTGAGGAGCATAAAAAATGGAATGTACTACTTCATTTAAACGAATGACTTTTGCTTCTTTTTTTTGACAACTAGTACATATAAGTAGTAGTAAAGTAAACAATAAGAAAGAATATTGAATCCAATGAAATTTTTTCATATAAAAGACCTCCTTATATTTTTTACGTATTATATAGTATTCGAATATAACTTGTACTTGGGACTAATAGAAATATTTTTTTGGAATGATTTCTATTGCAATAAATAGTATGGGAGTATATAAGTTCAGAATTTAAAATATTTTATAGCCAGTATTTATCTTTGCTCGAGTTGTGATTTTCTTAGTTGTTTTCTAAATTTTTTTAAAAAAATGTATGTATTTGTATATATTTTGACAGAAAGACAAAAATATAGAGATAGATATTGCAATTTAGTGATAAGTTGGATATAATATAATCAATAATCAATATCAAATGATAATCAATAATTAAATTTACTAAAATTACCAAGTGTGTTATAATAAATTTATAGCATCATAAAAAAGAAGGTGGGAGGATGGATTTTTTTAACGATTGGCGTAGTAAGATTGTAAGAGCAGCAAAAACAGTGAAAGATACATCAGGAGATCTTTATAAAACAAGCAAGTTGAATTTAGCTTTAGGTTCAGAACAAGAAAATTTAAAAAAAATATATTTAGAAATCGGACAAAAAGTACATGAGATTTATCAATATGGTGGAAATCTAGGTACTTTTTTTGATCAGAAATATGAGGAGATACAAAAAATAGAAGAAAAAATAGAGATTTTGAAAAAACAATTAGAAGAATATAAAAAAGTAAAAATTTGTCCTCACTGTATGAAAAATATGGACCAAAAAGCAACTTTTTGTCCTCATTGTGGGAAAAAATTTCAAGAGATAACGGAAACAAAAGAGGTACAAGATGAAATAAGGCCAGAAGTAAAGCAAAAAAGTCAATCATTAGAAGATATATCAATACAAGATACTATATCGGAAAAGCCTATGGAAGATACCAAAATTTGCCCGGTTTGCAAAGCAGAAAATTCTCCGGAAGATCGATTTTGTATGTCTTGTGGTAGAGCTATTTTTTAAAGAATAAATCACGATTATGGTATATAGTGAATAACGTTTGAAAAATATGAACATATGGAGGTCATAGGTATGTTGCATAAGGCAGATGTTGTGAAAATTTCTATTATAGGTGCAGGTTTTGTAGGATCTACGACCGCTTATGCCCTTATAATGAGTGGGATTGCTTCAGAGATAGTGATAGTAGACCTTAATAAAGAAAAGGCAGAAGGGGAAGCAATGGACCTAAGCCATGGATTAGCTTTTGTGAAGCCTGTTCAAATTAAAGCAGGAGATTATGAAGATATTATAGATTCTGATATTGTTATTTTAACTGCGGGAGCGAATCAAAAACCAGGAGAAACAAGAATAGATTTGATTAATCGAAATGTACAAGTTTTTAAATCAATCGTACCTGAAGTAGTACGGTATGCTCCCAAAGCTATTTTACTCGTCGTTACTAATCCTGTAGATATTTTAACTTATGTAACATATAAATTATCTGGTTTTCCCAAAGAAAGAGTGATCGGTTCTGGAACTGTTTTAGATACAGCACGTCTTCGTTATCTATTATCCAATCGATGTGGAGTAGATGTGCGAAATGTTCATACGTATATGATTGGTGAACATGGAGATACAGAGGTTCCTGCTTGGAGTATTACTACTATTGCAGGTGCTAATTTAAATCAATTTTGTCTCCATTGTTGTGGTGATGGAGGTTGTAAAGAAGAATGTCAACAAGAATTGCATCAAAAAACGGTAGGAGCTGCCTATGAAATTATTGAAAAAAAAGGCGCTACGTACTATGCGGTCGCGTTGGGTGTAAAAAGAATTGTAGAAGCTATTATTCGGAACGAAAATTCTATTTTATCGGTCTCAAGTTTATTAGAGGGACAATTTGGAGTTAGAGATGTTTGCTTGTCCCTGCCAACGATCGTCAATGGGCAAGGAGCAGAGCGTATTTTAAATGTTCCTTTAGACGATAAAGATATACAAGGATTTGTTAAATCCGCTAAAACGATAAAAAAATTTATTGATCAAATTCAATGGTAAGGGGGAATCGTAATGTATTCATTTAATTATGGAGATTTAAATAGCCATTCATTTGAAAACTTTTTAACAGGATTACTCAATATAGCGATGGGCGCTACACCCAAAGTGGATCCTTTAGATGGACAAACATATTCTGCATATTCCTTACAATGTCCTTCCTGTAAAATGACCTATGACGAATTTAAAAAAACGGGTAAATTAGGTTGTGAAAATTGTTATCAAGTATTTGAACATTATTTATATTCTCTGATTAAAAGAATGCATGGAAATACCAATCATACAGGTAAGTTACCTCAAAGAGCAGCCACTGATTTAAAGTTAGAACGAAAAATCAGAGAATTAAAAAAGGAGTTAAAAACGGCTATTGAAGAGGAAGCATATGAAAAAGCAGCTCAATTACGGGATCAAATTCGAGCATTAGAGGGGGAGGAATAAAAAATGGATGTTATTATTTCTAGTCGTATTCGATTAGCACGTAATTTTAAAAAATATCCCTTTCCAAATCGCTTATCATCAAACCAAGCATGTTCAATGATTCAAGAAGCTCGAAAGGCGATTGTAGAAAGTCCTACAGTGATTGCTCAAGAATTTGATTACATTGATTTAGAACAAAAATCATCATTAGAGAAATTGGTTATGATGGAAAAACATTTAATCAGTCCTGAATTAGTAAAGAAAACAAATCCAACAGCCGTTTTGGTAAATAAAGATGAATCAATTAGTATTATGGTTAATGAAGAAGATCATTTGCGTATTCAAGGGATTCAATTAGATAGTAATATAGATAAAACTTGGGAAGTAACAAGTCGTATCGATGATTTATTAGAAGAATCTATTGAATATGCCTTTCATGAAAAGTATGGATATCTTACGTCATGCCCTACCAATGTAGGAACAGGTCTTCGAGCTTCTTATATGCTTCATGTTCCTATTCTTGAAGCTACTGGACAATTAAAGATGATTGTACAAGCAATTGGAAAGTTTGGCTTTACGATTCGAGGTATGTATGGAGAAGGAACCGAAACCCAAGGAAGTTTGTATCAAATTTCGAATCAAATTACATTAGGACAATCAGAAAAAGAAATTATTGATACATTAAAGACAGTTACCACTCAAATTGTACAACAAGAAAAAAATTTGCGAGAAAAAATAGTAAAAGAAAATAGATTACAAATAGAAGATCAGATTTATCGTTCTTATGGAACATTAAAGTATGCTAGACAATTAAGTTCTAAAGAAGCAATGAAATTACTTTCTGATGTAAAAGTTGGTTTTGAGTTAGGGATGTTAGAAAAAGAAAGAAAGGTAGATAATATCTATGATTTAATGGTTTATACTCAACCAGCAAATTTACAGAAACAAATAGGACGAAATATAAGTGTAGAAGAGAGAGATGAAGAAAGAGCTCGCTATATTCGTAATCATTTATAAAAAATAAATATAGAATATAGTATAATAAGTCTTATTTATCTTTCTATACAGTTCAATATAAAATAAGTAATGATTGATAAAATTAAATGTATAATTATTGGATAGTTAGATATAGTAAATAAGTATATTTTAAATGAATCAATATGTAATTGATAATAAGAATGAAAATAGATACTACAAAAGAGAAACAAAAAGGAGGTTTGTGCTATGATGGGACGATTTACAGAACGAGCACAAAGATCTATTGCTCTGTCACAACAAGCTGCAGCGGAATTAGGACATGGTTATGTAGGAACAGAACATTTACTTTTAGGATTACTCCGCGAAGGACAAGGAGTAGCAGCTCGAGCTTTACAAAATCAAGGTGTAACGGAGGAAAAGGTATTAGGAAAATTACAACAAATTATAGGAGGAGGTAATGGACAGCAGATAGAACCTCAAGATTTTACACCTCGCTCCAAACGTGTAATAGAAATGAGTTTTCAACAAGCTATTGTATTAGGAACGAATTATATAGGAACAGAACATATTTTATTAGCTTTATTACGAGAAACTGATTGTATTGCCACTCGTATTTTAATGAGCTTAGAAGTTCATCCTCAAAAGATTTATGATGATATTATAAATATGTTAGGGGGAGGGAAAGATTCTACCAGTGCCCCTATGAGTAAAGCGAGTGGAAAGAAAGGAAAAACATCTACTCCAACGTTAGATCAATTTAGTCGAGATTTAACACAAATGGCTACAGAACAAAGATTTGATCCCATTATTGGTCGGGATAAAGAGATTGAACGAGTGATTCAAATATTAAGTCGTCGTACAAAAAATAATCCTTGTTTAATTGGAGAACCCGGAGTAGGAAAAACTGCTATTGCAGAAGGATTGGCTCAAAAAATTATTAGTGGAAATGTACCAGAAACGATTAAAGATAAACGTTTAGTTTCTTTAGATTTATCATCCATGGTAGCTGGTTCTAAATATAGAGGAGAATTTGAAGAACGAATTAAAAAAACATTAGAAGAAATCCGAATGGCTGGAGATGTTCTTCTTTTTATTGATGAATTACACACAATAATAGGAGCAGGAGCAGCAGAAGGAGCCATCGATGCATCTAACATTTTAAAACCTATGTTGGCTCGAGGAGAAATTCAAGTTATTGGTGCAACTACTTTAGATGAATATCGAAAATATATTGAAAAAGATGCTGCTTTAGAACGAAGATTTCAACCAGTGACTGTAGATGAACCAAACGAAGAAGAATCGATTCAAATTTTACGAGGACTAAAGGATAAGTATGAAGCACATCATAAAGTACAGATTACGGATGAGGCGATAAAAGCAGCAGTTGCATTATCTGTACGATATATTACAGATCGCTTTTTACCAGATAAGGCTATAGACTTAATTGACGAAGCTGCTTCTAAAGTACGATTGCAAGCGTATACAGCACCACCAAAAATAAAAGAACTAGAAGATCAATTAGAAGATTTAGAAAAGGAAAAAGAATCCGCTATTAAAACTGAAGAATATGAAAAAGCAGGTATTATTAAGAAAAAACAAGATGAGATACAAAAAAATTTAAAAGAAGCAAAATTAGAATGGGAATCTAAGAATACGAAAAAAGGGCAAGTAGTGAATGAAGAAGAAATTGCAGATATCGTTGCAAGCTGGACAGGGATACCGGTTCGTAAACTAGAAGAAGAAGAAGGCGAAAGACTGAAAAACATGGAAAATATATTGCATCAACGTGTAGTAGGTCAAGATGAGGCTGTTTCAGCTGTATCACGAGCGATTCGAAGAGGAAGAGTGGGACTTAAAAACCCCAATCGTCCTATTGGTTCTTTCTTATTTTTAGGACCTACTGGGGTAGGAAAAACAGAACTAACGAAAGCCTTAGCAGAAGCTTTATTTGGTGATGAAGATGCAATGATTCGTGTGGATATGTCTGAATTCATGGAAAAACATAGTGTATCTAAACTAATAGGGTCTCCTCCAGGATATGTAGGATATGATGAAGGAGGACAGTTTAGCGAAAAAGTAAGAAGAAAACCTTATTCTGTTATTTTATTTGATGAAATTGAAAAAGCTCATCCGGATGTGTTTAATATTTTATTACAAGTATTAGATGATGGCCATATTACCGATGCTCAAGGTCGAAGAGTAGATTTTAAAAATACGGTTATTATTATGACTTCTAATGTAGGGGCAAGAACGATTGTTTCACCTACAAGATTAGGTTTTATTTCTATAGAAGATGAAGAAAAAGATTATAAAGATATGAAAAATAATGTATTGGATGAAGTAAAACGATTATTTAGACCTGAGTTTTTAAACCGAGTTGATGAAATGATTGTATTTCATTCATTGAATCAAAGTCATATTCGAGAAATTGTTTCTATTATGCTTCAACAATTGGAAAAACGAGTGGAGAAAAATTTAGGCATGACTATGGAATTTACAGATGAAGTAAAAGATTATTTAGCAAAAGAAGGTTTTGATGAAGCTTATGGTGCAAGACCTTTACGACGAGCTATACAAACTAAATTGGAAGATGCTTTAGCAGAAAAAATTTTAGAGGGAAAAATCCAAGAAGGAAATCATGTGAAAGTAGATGTTGAGGATCAAAAAGTAGTTTTCTATGCATAAATAATTATATTTAGCTCAATGAATATAGCTGGGTTAATGAAAGTATAATACTTTAAAATGATGATATAAGAAAATAACTTATATCATCATTTTTCAACCTTGTGATATCATGTATTAAAAAGAATTTTGTCGGAAAAAGGAATAAGAGATAGATTTTTTTTCAGAAGTCGAGTATAATAAATATATATATTAGTCTATTATTTCCTAGGAGGGTATTAGAAAAATGGCAGTTATTGAAGAGTTGATTCGGGAAGAAAAAGATCAAACGATCAGTTTTGGAAATTATTTAGTAGAAACCAAGAAAAAAGTATTAGATTTTGAGGTAGATGGTCATTTATACAAGCTAAAAACTTTCCGAGAGATCACGAGGTTAGAAAAAAACGGAATTTTATTATTTGAATCGGTTCCCGGTACAACAGTGCATCATTTTGATATGAACGATAAAATAGTAACTTTTACTATTGAAGGAGAAAAAGATTCTCAAATTACTTTAGAATTAGAAGCAAATAAAGAATATAAGATTTATATAGATCAGGTTTTAGTAGGTAAAGTCAATCCTAAACATTCAGGAAAAGTGACCTTTAGTGTAAATCTTAAAGATAAAAACACACAAGAAGTAAAAATTGAAAAATTATCATAAATACCTTATAAAACACATCTATATAGATGTGTTTTATAATTATAAGGAGAAGAAGACAGTGGCAAAAGTAAAAACTTTATATTTATGTCAAAGTTGTGGCTATGAATCTCAACGTTGGATGGGACGATGTCCGGATTGTGGAGAATGGAATACTTTTGTAGAAGAAGTGAAAACAAAAAAAACTTCAAAAGGAGTAAGTGCTACGTTATCTCAGAAACCGTTAGCCTTAAATCAGATACAGATTACTGAAGAAGCAAGAATTTCTACTGGAATGCCAGAATTAGATCGTGTTCTAGGGGGAGGGATTGTACAAGGATCTCTTATTTTGGTAGGGGGAGATCCGGGAATTGGTAAATCGACGCTACTTCTTCAAATCTGTCAACAAATTGGTAAAAAAAATCATACGGTTTTATATGTATCAGGAGAAGAGTCTATGCATCAGGTAAAAATGCGTGCAGATCGATTATGTGTAGATACCTCAAAACTCCTTCTTTTAACAGAAACAAATGTGGATATTATTGAAAAGGTAATCCATGAAATAAAACCAGAAATAGTGATTATTGATTCTATTCAAACGGTTTTTCAACCAGAGGTTTCTTCTGCACCTGGTAGCGTAAGCCAAGTACGTGAAGCAACGAGTACATTAATGAGATTAGCAAAAGGGCTCAGTATATCTATTTTGATTGTAGGACATGTAACGAAAGAAGGATCGATTGCTGGTCCAAGGGTACTAGAACATATGGTGGATACAGTTCTTTATTTTGAAGGAGAACGACATATTTCATTTCGTATATTACGTGCGGTTAAAAATCGTTTTGGTTCTACCAATGAAATAGGTGTTTTTGAAATGAGTGGACAAGGATTAAAAGAAGTCGCAAATCCTTCAGAACTAATGTTATCAGGTAGACCTATTGGAGAGGCAGGATCTATCGTTACTTGTAGCATGGAAGGAACTAGACCTATGCTAATAGAAATACAAGCTCTTGTAAGTCCTACTACTTTTGGAATGCCAAGGCGAACCGCTACAGGTATTGATTATAATCGAGTAGTTCTGTTAATGGCTGTATTAGAAAAAAAAATAGGGATGCAATTAGCCAATTATGATAGTTATGTTAACTTAGCAGGAGGGATAAAAATAGCAGAGCCAGCTTTGGATCTTGGTGTTATTGTGGCAATTGCTTCTAGTTATCGTAATCAAGCGATTGATCCACATGTAGTAGTCTTTGGAGAAGTAGGGTTAACAGGAGAAATTCGTGGAGTAACGATGGCTGAGAAAAGAATTGTAGAAGCTGAAAAAATGGGATTTACTAAATGTATTCTTCCAGAAGCGAATAAAAAAAATCTTATGACATCAAATAAAATTCAACTTTATGGAGTAAGTAACGTGAACAATGTATTAGATATTATAAGAAGATAAAAACAATGGGGTAATTTTAGGTTGTTTTAAAATTTTTTAAAAAAAGATTGACAAGTTATTAAAAAGATGTTATATTATAATTCGATCGTTTGATCACAGACTTATTAAAAACTAGGTAGAACCTTGAAAACTGAACAGTATAACAACCTATAAACAGTGAGAAAAACCATAGTTCTAGTCAGAACTTTGAGAAACGATGCTAGAGCATCATGAGAAGATCAAAACACGAGAGTTTGATCCTGGC
>JAAYSE010000069.1 GCA_012524135.1 Candidatus Epulonipiscium sp.
GTAGGACCTGTGACTAAAACAATGCCATTAGGAACTTGAAGAATACGATTGAATTTTTGTAAATTTTCATTCAAAAAACCTAATTGGGATTTAGTAAGTAAAAAACTACTACGATCTAGTAAGCGAATCACCATTTTTTCTCCATGAACAGTTGGAAGTACGGATAAACGAAGATCTATCTCTTTGCCTTCTACTTTTATTTCTACCCGTCCATCTTGTGGAAGTCTTTTTTCTGCAATATTCATCTTTCCCATAATCTTTATTCGAGTAATCACTGCTGAATGTACTGATTTTGATAATTGCATTATTTCTTGTAAATCACCATCTACTCGCATCCTAACTCGAACAATACTTTCAAAAGGTTCAATATGAATATCACTTGCTTTTAGCATAACTGCTTGTTTTAATAAAGAATTTATAAGTTTTACCACTGGAGCATTATTAATTTCTTGAAGTATTTCTTCATCAATATCTGTTAACTCTGCTTGGTAATTTTGTTTTAATTCCTCTAATGCTTTTTCAGCATTTTCCTTTTCATAGTATTGTTGGATGGCATTTAAAACATCACTTTTAGTTGCTATAATTGGTTTTACTTGAAAGCCTGTACTTAATTCCATATCATCAATAGCAAAAATATTCAGTGGATCTATCATAGCTACTGTTAAGATATTTTGTTCTTTTTTTACTGGGATAACTCCATATTTTCTAGCTAAATTTTCGGAAATGATATGGGGAATTTTAGGATCAATAAATATTTTATTCAAATCCATATGCGGAATTCCCATTTGGAACTCTAAAGCTTCTATCATTTGCCTTTCTGTGATCATATTTTCTTGAATTAATATTTCTCCTAATTTTTCTCCTGTATTTTTTTGAATTTGTAAAACATATTGTAATTGTGCTTCCGTAATATATCCCGTCTCTACTAATAAATCCCCCAATCGTTTTGTTTTCATTTATGATACCCCTTTATTATTATCAGAATACTTTTCATTCTGAATATTATTAAACTCTAATATCCGTTATGTGAATATTTCTAATAAAAAGCAAAAACCGACTGAATATAATATTCAGCCGGTTACGCCACTCCATCCCTACAGTATAAGGCGTCCATATATAACTGCAGTTCATCTAGTCCATTTTTTATTAATTTATAAATAAATATATAGTTTTTTCCATTTCTGACTCTTATTATAGCGAAACTTGTATAAAAAAGCAAGATCTATTTTATTAAATTTTAAATAAGAATATACTTGACATTCATGAACTTTATAAATATAATAGTGAATAATTCAAAAAAATGAATATAATAAAAACTATGACAGAACAAGAAGCATTATTACTGTAACAACAGAGAACTGGAATAGGTGAGAGCCAGTGTTATAAGATAATGTGTATATTCCTTCTAGAGTTTTTACTCCGAAAGAGAATCAAGTAAGAGTAAAGGGTTTGCTCCCCTTACAGGGCGGTAGTTTAATTTTATTAGACTATGCTAAAGATGATCTTTTATTATTTTTTAAGATCAAATAGAGTGGTAACGCGAAAATAGCTTCGCCTCTACATGTAGAGGTGAAGCTATTTTTTTAATATAAAAAAAGAAAGGGGATTAGAAAATGAAAAAAAGAGATCAATGGTCTTCAAAAGTAGGATTTATTTTAGCTGCTGCTGGTTCAGCAGTAGGATTAGGTAATATATGGAAATTTCCATATACTGTTGGCATGAATGGTGGAGGTGCCTTTGTTCTTCTATATTTTATTTTTTTAATTTTTGTAGGTACTCCTTTAATGTTAGCAGCTATTACGTTGGGGAGGAAAACTCAATTATCTGTTTTCGGTGCTTATAAAAGTATTGATCATCGTTGGTCTTTTGTAGGTGCTTTAGGAGTGATTTGTGGTTTCTTTATATTGGCTTTTTATTCTACAGTAGGAGGATGGATATTATATTATTTTAAAAATACTCTATTAGGAACTTTAAAAACAACCGACCCAAATATTCTAGGAGAAATGTTTACTCAATTAATGAACTCACCAAAAAAATTAATTTTATATCAATTTATTTTCTTATTCATTACTATGATTATTGTATTAAAAGGTATTACCAATGGAATAGAAAAAGCTTCAAAAATAATGATGCCGGCACTTTTTATTATGTTAATCATGATTGCTATTCGAAGTGTAACCTTAAAAGGAAGTGTAGATGGTATTCGATTTTTATTTGTACCTGACTTTTCAAAAATAACCATGGATGTTGCTATGAATGCTTTAGGACAAATGTTTTTTTCTTTAAGTATTGGTATGGGTGTTATGGTAACCTATGGAAGTTATTTGAATAAGAAAGAAAATATTTTGAATACAGCGATAATTATTCCTGTTATCGATACTGCTGTGGCTTTAATAGCTGGTCTTGCTACTATTCCTGCTGTTTTCGCTTTAAATTTTGAAGTTGGCGAAGGGCCTAGTCTTATGTTTGTCACTTTACCTGCTGTTTTTGCATCCATGCCAATGGGAAGTTTCTTTTGTATCGTTTTTTTCTTACTTGTTATATTTGCTGCTTTAACATCTTCTATTTCTATGCTTGAAATCGCTATATCTTATTTTGTTGATGTAAAGCAAAACAATCGAACTGTATCTACTATAATCATAAGTATTATTATTTTTATCTTAGGAATACCTGCTTCTTTATCACTAGGTACATGGGAAAATGTAAATTTAATTGGAAGATTAAACTTTTTTGATCTTTATGATAAATTAACTTCTAATATATTATTAACAACAGGAGGATTTTTCCTTTGTATATTTGTAGGATGGGTATTAAAAGCAGATGAAGCAGTCAAAGAAATTGAAAGTTCCAATGTTACATTTAAATTAGCAAAAGTCTGGTCTTTTTTAATTAAATATATCGTACCTATTGCTATTTTTATTGTATTAATAAATTCCTATAAAGATTTTATACTTTCTATTTTTTAAAAACTTTTTCATGTTTTTCGCTTAATTAATAGTTCTTTATTTTTATAATAAAATTATAAAAATAAAGTATCACTTTGTATATTGATCTATAGACATCCAATTTTTATAAATTAAAATACTTTTCATAAGTACCTATATATACCTTGAAACCGCGATTTATCATACGTTATTTCTATTATTATAGAGTTTATGGAAATAACTCTATAATAATAGAAGAAAGAGCGATATAAATAAGTCTAAAAGGTAAAGAAGGTAACGTTTAAATTTGGATGTCTATATGGTTATATTATAAAGTAATATTTTAATTTTATTTATCTCATTTCTTTACTTAATTTTTGTATTGCTTTTTTTTCAATTCTTGACACGTACGAACGAGAAATTCCTAAAACTTCTGCTATTTCTCTTTGTGTTTTTTCAACTCCATTAACCAGTCCATATCTCATTTCTAATACTTTACGCTCTCTTCCTTGGAGTATTTTAGACATTTGATTATATAATTTTTTTACTTGTATTTTTAAATCCACTTGATCAACTACAGAATCTCCTTCTTGACGAATAACATCTAGCAATGTAATGGAATTGCCTTCTTTGTCAACACCAATAGGATCTTCTAAAAAAACTTCTTTATTTTGTTTTTTATCAGAACGCAACATCATTAAAAGTTCATTTTCAATACATTTTGCTGCATACGTTGCTAATCTAGTTCCTTTATTCATATCATAAGAAGAAATGGCTTTAATTAAACCAATAGTTCCAATAGAAATTAAATCATCTGTATCTCGATTTACATTATTATACTTTTTTACGATATGTGCTACTAAACGAAGATTTCTTTCAATTAAAATATTTCGTGCTTGAATATCACCTTTTTGACAAAGTTCCAAATAATATTTTTCTTCATCTGGTTTTAAAGGATATGGAAAAGAATTTTGATTACTTGAAACATAAGCGATGGCAAAAATATGTTGCAACAAATATGCCAACACAAAAACACCTCCAAAGTATGATCCTTATATATTATATGAATCATATTTGAAGGTTGTGTATGTCTTACTAAAATTTATTCTTCCTTTTTACGTAAAATATCATATTTTTTCACTTTTCGCCCTATTTTTAAACGAATTATTTGTTTAGGATGAGGAGCTGATTGCACTTCTTCTCCTTCTTCATC
Organism: Candidatus Epulonipiscium sp.; assembly: GCA_012524135.1. Taxonomy (GTDB): domain Bacteria; phylum Bacillota; class Clostridia; order Lachnospirales; family JAAYNZ01; genus JAAYNZ01. The sequence goes on from JAAYSE010000069.1 coordinate 4,138, forward strand.
CCAGATTTTTTCAACATGATATACAAAATTATCATCTTTTTGACATAAAACTTCTAGTTCATCTCCAATGGAAAACTTATTTCTCTGTTGAATAGTGGCTACTTGTGTTTTCTCATCATAATCTATGACCATTCCTACAAAGGTATATTTACGAATATAAGTATTGTTATCATAAATTTGTTCCGTTTCTTTTGGTTTTTGGATATAAAAGCCGGTAGTAAAAGGACGATAATTACATTTTTTTAACTCTTCTATATAATATGATTTTTTCTTTTCATATAGAAGTGGATCTTTTAAAAAATCATCAATTGCTTCTCTATATGTTTTAACCACAGTAGCAACATATAGAGCAGTCTTCATTCTCCCTTCTATTTTTAAACTATAAATTCCCGCATCAATTAATTCTGGAATATATTCAATCATACATAAATCTTTGGAATTAAAAATATAAGTACCTTCTTCATCTTCTACAATGGGCATATATTCACCAGGACGTGTTTCTTCTACTAAATGATATTTCCATCGACATGGATGAGTACAAGCTCCTAAATTAGCGTTTCTACCTGTCATATAATTACTAAGTAAACATCTACCTGAATAAGAAATACACATAGCTCCATGTACAAACGCTTCTAATTCAAGTTCTTCTGGTATATTTTGTTTTATTTCTTTAATTTCTTTAAATGAAAGTTCCCGAGCCATCACTACACGTTCTGCTCCTTGTTCATACCAAAAACGTGCGCTCTGATAATTTGTATTATTAGCTTGAGTACTAATATGTAGTGGAAGATTTGGTGCGGCTTTTTTTGCAATCATAAAGGTTCCAGGATCTGCTACAATTAGACCATCTGCTCCTGCTTTCTCTAAAGCTTTAAAATACTCTGGCATTCCTTCAAGATGTCTATTATGTGGGATTATATTACCTGTAACATATACTTTAACTCCATGATCATGAGCAAATTCTATTCCTTCTATAATTTGTTCCTGTGTAAAATTTCTAGCCTTGGCTCGCAGTCCATATTGAAAACCACCTAAATAAACTGCATCTGCACCATATAATACTGCAATTTTCAATGTTTCTAAACTGCCTGCAGGAGCCAATAATTCAAGTTTTTTATTATTTTTCATTATCTATCTCCTCTTTTATTTTGTCTAATTCAAATTTATATGATGTATTTCATATTAAATTTGAATCTATAGGGTCTTTTTTATAAGATAAGGCAACTCCATCACCAATAGGTAAAATACTAGTTTGAAGTTCCGGATGGTGAGATATATCCCACAAAAAACTTCGAAGTCTTTTATGGATTGTTCGTTGTCTCCGTGGAATATCATATCTAGCTTTTGCAATCATTCCTTTATATAATACATTATCTGCAATTAATAATCCACCAGGTCTTAATAATCTTAAACAATGTGGTAAAAAAGTTTGATACTGACCTTTTGCAGCATCTAAAAAAATAAGATCAAAGTAAGGTTTTAAAGTAGGAAGAATATCTTGTGCATTTCCCTCTAATAATGTAATTACAGAATTTAATTTTGCTTTATGAATATTGTATTTTGCTTGTTCAATCATATATGGATAGCGATCAATCGTTATAATCTTCCCCTCTTTAGGAAGGTATTGGCTCATTAAAATAGAAGAATAACCAATAGCAGTTCCTATTTCTAAAATTGTATTGGGTTGATGCATGGATAATAAAAATTCTAATAAAGACTTTACTTCAAAAGAAATAATTGGTATTTCTTTTTTATGAGCATATTTTTCTAAGTCTTGAATAAAAGAATGAGAATTTGGTTGAATATCTGAAAGAAAATTAATAATGTAATCTGGGGTAATTTCACTCATTATATCGGCTCCTCAATGATCAAAAGACTAAAGAATTTTCTTTAGTCTTTAAAATTTTTGTTTGTATCGTTGTTTTGCACGTTCATGTTCTTCTCCTGTTTCAGAAAAATAATGTTTACCTGTTTCTTCATCTTCAACGACAAAATATAAGTAATCATGTTCTTCTGGATATAAAGCGGCTCGTATGGATGCTTCTCCAGGATTAGCAATCGGCCCAGGTGGTAAACCATCATATAAATAGGTATTATAAGGAGATTCAATTTCTAAATCTTTATCTAATAAACGTGCTTTGGGTTTTCCTAAAACAAATATAACCGTTGAACACATCTGAAGTTTCATATCTTGGTTTAAACGGTTGTAAAGAACACCTGCTATTTTTGCTCTTTCTTCCTCTAACCGAGCTTCTTTTTCAATAATAGAAGCAATGGTAATAATTTGATCCATTGTATATCCCAATTCTTCTGCTCGTTCTTGATATTTAGCATCATATACTTGTTCAAATTTTTTTAGCATTTTACTAATAATTTCTTTTGCAGAGGCTCCTTCTCGAATTTCATAGGTTGCTGGAAATAAATACCCTTCTAATTGATTATTACGCTCTGGAATCAACTGAATAAAGTCATAGCCATATTCCTGAGGATCTTCTAAAGCCTCTAAAAAATCCCTAGCTTCTACTAAATTTTCTTTTTGTACTCTATTTGCAATATCTTGAATAGTAAAACCCTCTGGAATAACTAGCTTAATTCCTTTTTCTTGCTCTCCACCTGTTTGTAATACTTTCATCATTTCTTCTTGTTCCATTGTTGTACTTAAAACAAAAGTTCCATATCGAAAAGAACTATCATAATCATTCATTCTACTAACGATTCGAAACCATAAAGAATTTGTAATCAGTCCTTTTTCTTGCAGGATTTCCGAAATTTCTTTAGTACTTGCCCCCTTAGGAATATATACTTCTATTTCTTTAGCGACACGATTTTCTGCAGCAGGTTGTCTACTAATATTATACGTATATAAAAAAGCTTTTTTGCCAATCACATAAATCAATAGTAAACTTCCAACCCACATTCCTAACCTTAGCAATCCTTTACTTAAGAATAGTAGTTGTTTTTTATTCATTGCTTTTCGGTCCCTTCTTCTTTTATACCATAGCTAGTCATTCTATTGGTATTATACCCATTTTTTTTGGATCCTGCAATAATTTTTACACTTTAAAGGCTCCTGGAATATTTCCAGCAGCCTTTTATTTCTATAAAAATATATATGGACTGTAAAACTAATTATATTTAAACTACACTTCCATAATAATAGGTAAAATCATAGGACTTCTTTTTGTCTTTTGCCATAAAAATTCTCTTAGTGCATCTTTTATTATATTCTTAATCGAAGACCATTCTGTAATATTATCATTTTGACATTTTTCTAATGCTTCTTGTACTACTTTTCTTGCGTTATCCATTAAATTTTCTGATTCTCTAACATAAACAAAACCTCTAGAAATAATATCAGGTCCTGACAATACGGTATTAGATTGTTTTTCTAAAGTAACTACTACAACCAATAAACCATCTTGAGATAAATGTTTTCGATCTCTCAGTACAATATTACCTACATCACCAACTCCTAGACCATCTACTAATACTTGACCTGATGGTACATTTCCTGTGACTTTAGCTTCTTTATTATTAATTTCTAATACATTACCTATGGATAAAATAAAAATATTTTTTGAATCCATACCTAATTGTTTGGCTAATTCTGCATGTTTTTTTAAATGTCGATATTCACCATGAACGGGTATAAAAAATTTAGGTTGTACTAAACTAAGAAGAAGCTTTAACTCTTCTTGACAAGCATGGCCAGATACATGAGTATCTTGAAAAATAACTTCTGCTCCTTTTCTAAAAAGTTCATTAATAACTCTCGATACTGTTTTTTCATTTCCTGGTATAGGTGTAGAACTTAGTATAATTTTATCTCCTGGCTTAATTTCTACTTGTCGATGCTCAGAAGAAGCCATTCTTGATAATGCTGCCATAGGTTCTCCTTGACTACCCGTTGTTATAATAACTAATTGTTCATCCGCATATCGATTGATCTCTGATAATTCAATTAATATACGATTAGGAATCATCAGGTAACCTAATTCGGTAGCTGTTCGAACTACATTTACCATACTTCTTCCTACTACAGCTACTTTTCGCTTATGTCTATAAGCAGCATCAAAAATTTGTTGCAATCGATCTACATTCGAAGCAAAAGTAGCTACCATAATACGTTGATTGTTCGACTGAGAAAAAACATCATCAAAAACTGTTCCTACTGTTCGTTCAGACATGGTATATCCTTTTCTTTCTGCATTCGTACTATCTGAAAGAAAGGCTAAAACTCCTTTTTTACCTAATTCAGCAAATCGTTGAAGATCAATCATTTTTCCATAAATTGGTGTATAGTCAATTTTAAAATCACCTGAATGAACAATTATACCTACGGGTGTATGAAGAGCTATAGCAACAGCTCCAGCTATACTATGATTGGTTCGAATAAATTCGATCTTAAAAGTACCCAATTGAACAATATCTCCTGGTAAAATACAATTTCTAGAAACACTATTTAATAAATTATGTTCTCTTAATTTATTTTCTACCAATCCAATAGTCAAACGAGTGCCATAAATAGGTACATTTAATTCTCTAAGAACATAAGGTAAAGCACCTATATGATCTTCATGCCCATGCGTTAACACAATTCCTTTTATTTTTTCTCTATTACGTTTTAAATATGTGATATCAGGAATAACCAAATCTACACCTAACATATCATCTTCTGGGAAAGCAATACCACAATCGATGACAATAATATCATTTCCATATTCAAATGCAGTAATATTTTTACCTATTTGATCTAAACCACCTAATGGAATGATTTTTAACGTCTTGTTCTTTGAGTTCACATGTACACCTCCATTATTTTTATATTTTTTATTGCTTTTATAATTTCTATTTTTATGTGTATATTTTCGCGTGGTTTTTTGTTGATTTTTTTGCCCTAACTTTTGTATTTTATTATTTCTCATAATTTAATCTCCTATACTTTCAAATATCTAATAATATTATACTATATTTTATTTTTCACAAATGGTATTACATCTTTTTACATTATTATATCGATAGTTATTATTGTTCTTCTATGATTATGTTCATTATATTATTTTTTGAAAAAGAAAGGGAATCACGCATATTTAGACTTATTTTACAAATAGTAACTATATCTCTGTTAATCGAAAAAATTTAAAA
>JAAYSE010000070.1 GCA_012524135.1 Candidatus Epulonipiscium sp.
TAGAATTAAATAAGGAACTTATAAAAGGGCTTAAGGCCCAGGGCATAGATAAGCCCACTAAAATTCAAGAAAAGGCAATACCATTAATTATAGAAAATAAGGACCTTCTAGGACAATCAGCAACGGGGGAACGTGTCATAATAGTGATAGGGTGCATAAATACTTTAATATCAAGGGTTTCAGGAACTTTTATTAAAAACAATTCATGCATTGCTTAGAGTCTTAGGTATAATTGTTGTAAGCGGTGCATGAAAAGTAAGAAAATTTAAATATTATTTTAATAAGAGGTGTTCTATGCTTATATATTTATCTACACTTGAAAGAGAAGAAAATAAAAGTAATTCGAAGGAATTTATAGAAAATATAGGTAGATAATGTTTTTTCTTGGTAATAGGATACTAAGAGATGAATATTTAGCAGAAGATGCTATCCATCAAGCATTTTTAAGAATTATTGATAATTTAGATAAGATAGATAAAATCGACTGTCACAAAACCAAGGGTTTTGTCGTTATAATAGTAGAGAACATTGCAATTGATTTTTATAGAAAGCGAAAACGTGAAAAGACTATCTCTTTTGATGAAATAGAATTCTACATAAAAGATATAAAGAATGAAAGTAATCTAATAATAAATGATGTAGAAGAGGCTATCTTGAAACTTTCCATAAATTATTCATCAGTATTTAGATTAAAGTATTCTCAAGGCTATTCTAATAGGGAAATTTCAGAGATTTTAAAAATATCCGAGCAGAATGTACGTCAAAGGATATCAAGGGGAAAAAATGAGTAACACCTTTCTAAGTCATCAGGGAAAAGTTTTTCAAGAGAATGCAAATAAAAAGAACACTTCATATTAACACACTTGTGTATATTAAAAAACTTGTGACTTTTCTTTTTAGAAAGAGCATGTCCACAATAGGGACAAATAAGGGTGTTAGAATCAAAATCCTTGCCATAAACAAACCTAAAATTACAAACTTTACAAAGAAGTTGTCCTCTCCCACCATTATTATCATAAAGATATTCATAGGGAGCACCACATTGGGGACATATAGAGTCAGTTGGAACAGTATTAATACCCCCATGACGTCTAACAGGTTTAAGTTTCCTGTTAGTTTTTGAGAGATGCTCAGATAAAAGAATCTTGTATTCAAACTTTTTAGGATTTTTAATAAAAGGTAAAGTATCAACAGTAATTTTTTGATATTTAAGACTGAAGTGACTTTCCTTGAGGTTATCAAGTGGAATATATTTAGTAATAAATAAAAGTAATTCACCAATAGGAGAAATTAAGAATTGATTATATAAAAGTAAATATGATGTAGTTTGAGATATAACAAATGACCAACCTTTCTATTAAATTTTGTTGTGTCGCAACTCAAATTATAACAGAAAATGGGGGGCATTGTTTTTTATTTCTAAAGGACATTGAAACCCTTGATAAGACAGGGTTTTAATATATAAAAAATATAAAGTAGTTAACACTACGCAATAAATAATGGAGGTATAGTAAATGGATCAAAAAGTATTAGAAGTTCAACAATGGTTAAACAAAACCTATGGGGACGACTCAAGATTTAAGAAAGTTAATGAAAATGGACAAACTGGATGGCCTACAATAAATGCTTTAATAAGAGCAACTCAAATAGAGTTAGGAATCCAAAGTACAGCTGATAATTTTGGTAACACATCTAAGGCAAAATTTAAAGAAAAGTATCCAAATGGAATAAAAGAGCAAAAGCCTGATGATACAAGAGGAGATAATATATATCTTATCATTCAAGGTGCACTATGGTGTAAAGGATATGCTTCAGATTACAATAATAGACCATTTTTCAAAAAAGAAGTAGCTGGTGCGATTATAAAACTTAAAAACGATATAGGTATTGGTGGGGATTCTACAGTAACGCTAGACATAATGGATGTACTTCTATCAATGAAACAGTTTGTTTTGCTTTCAAGATATGGAGGAAAGTCTGAGATAAGACAAATACAACAAAAAGTAAACAAAGAGTATAGAAATTACACAGGAATAATACCTACAGACGGAATATATGGTAGAGAAATGAACAAAGGTCTTATCCAAGTATTACAATCTATGGAAGTATTTAGTCCGTCACAGGCAACGGGATATTTTGGTGATGGAACAAAAAGTAGACTTAAAGTTATTGATGATAGTAATGCAGATTCTAATCCTAACTGGAGTTGGTTATTAAGGTCTTGTCTTATTTGTAATAGTATAAAATTAACAGGAACATTATCAAATAGTATTAAAGAATTTCAAAAAATACATGCCTTACCTATAACTGGAAAAGAAGATATTAACACTTGGATGTCTTTAATGACTAGTAAAGGTAATCCTGATAGGAAGGCTATAGCTTGTGACACAAGGTTTGAAATAACAACTGAATTATTAAATAAATTAAAATCAGATGGATATAAAATAGTTGGAAGATATCTAACTGGAGGATCATTTAAGGAAATTAGAGAAGGGGAGCTTGAAAGGATTGTAAAAGGCGGACTATCATATTTTCCAATATTTCAAGAAAATGGAAGAGTGCTTAGTGAATTTACTTATACTAAAGGGTTAGAACACGGAAGAAAAGCAAGTGAAGCTGCTCTGGCTAAAGGAGTACCACCGACAGTAATCTATTTTGCAGTAGATATGGACATCTACGATTATCAGATTGATAGTAATATTATCCCTTATTTTAAAGGCATCAATGAAACAATTGACTCAAGATATTCTGTAGGAATCTATGCATCAAGAAATGTCTGTACAAGAGTAGCGAATGTTGGATATTCTATTTCTAGTTTTGTTTCAGATATGTCTACTGGATTCAGTGGAAATTTAGGATTCCCAATTCCAAATAACTGGAATTACGATCAATTCCATGAAATCTCTGGATATGGTGGAAATTGGGATTTGGATAAAGTGGCTTATAGCGGGAAAATTCCTCCGTGTAGTACAGTTGTTGCAAAAGAAGAATATTATGGAGATGAGGTTAAATTTGTTAACTGGGTTAGAAATACAGAGAAAGAATGCCTAAATAATTTTAATAATATTTTATCTCCATGGTATGGTTATAGCTATGTTATAGGGAGAGCTATCTTAGAACACTTAAGAAAACCTATCTATTGGGGAGATAGCTATGCTGGATTATGGCGAATTTATACACCAGAAACTGGGGTTGATGAAAATGAAGTTGCTGCAAGAGCAATATGTCGGGTTACTTGTGAAAAGCAACCAAATATAAAGGAGAAAATAAAAAGTATAGATATTGCTCACATGTCAGCAACAATATTAGGATATGTTCATTGGGGTTTTTCTGAAAACAAAGGTAATTACAGTCTTGGTGATTTAGGAGGATGGAGTCTTGATTTATTGCAAATATGGGGAAGCTATCTAAAAGATACTCCTGATGAAAATTTAGAAAATTGGTTAAAAAATCATCTGGGAAGTAAATTTGATGGTAAAGGGTTTGACTATGATGATGTCTTAGCAGATTCAGATGCATTTCTATTAGCTAACCAAGGCATAATTGATTTGTCCGAAAATTTATCTAAGATTTTTAGATACAACAAAAATGAAAGAATTGAAATGTTTTATAAAGAAAGATTTGATTCAAAAAAAGAAAATGTAATAAACTCTTTTATAAAACTAATTGATGGAATAGATTATTGGAAGTTTGAAAATTTACCTTATACTAAAGATTTATTATTAAAAGCTGCACAGGCAGATAGATTGCCAAGTAAAGACGAAGCTAATATATTAGCAACTGTATTTGCAGATTATATAAACAATCCTAAATAATAAAAAA
>JAAYSE010000071.1 GCA_012524135.1 Candidatus Epulonipiscium sp.
CTAGTAGCAATGCAGATGGAGATCGAAATATCTATTTATTATCAGCGGCTATTTATGGAGAAGCAAGAGGAGAGCCTTATGTAGGACAAGTAGCTGTAGGAGCAGTGATTCTCAATCGAGTCAAGCATGCTTCTTTTCCGAATACGATTGCAGGAGTGGTATATCAACCAGGAGCCTTTGATGCAGTAAAAGATGGTCAAATTAATTTAAATCCAGATGAAACTGCTAAAAAGGCAGCAAGAGATGCACTAAATGGTTGGGATCCAACAAATGGTGCTATTTATTACTGGAATCCAGCTACAGCTACTAGTAAGTGGATTTGGTCTGTGCCGATTACTAGTAGAATTGGAAAACATGTATTTGGAAAGAAATAAAAAGGAAGGGTGAGAGTATGGCAAATGGAAATAAAAAGGACAACCGTTTATTAAGAGTAAAACGCCGCTTATCAGAGGTTCGTATGTATAGTATTGTATTAATAGCATTGCTAGTTGTTGGAGGGTTTGGTGTTTATCAATATAAACAAAAGCTGAATTATCAGCAGTATTTAGAAAATCGATTTCAAAGAGCTTTCTATGATATGACTGCTTATGTAAATACCGTAGATAACTTATTAACGAAAGCAAGCTTAGCTCGAAGGGCGAATCAAAGTGCACCTGTATTTGCTAGGTTATGGAAAGAAGCAGCTTCTGCTCAAGAAAATATGGGACAAATCCCTTATCAACATTCTACCGTTGATCAAGCTTTAAAATTTTTATCCCAAGTCAGTGATTTTTCCTTTGCAATGAGTCAAAAAACAATGGATGGAAATGATTTAGATGAAGAGGATTGGAAGCAAGTAAATAATATTCAAACGCATGCTAAACAATTATCCGATGAATTAAATCAAGTACAAGCAGAAGTACATCAAGGAAATCGAATCAATTGGAAAAAGGTACAAAGTTATGGTGCTGATGCAATGGAAGATACCCCTGTTCTAGGTTCTATGGCAGGAGTAAATCAAGAATTACAAGATATTCCGACTTTAATTTATGATGGACCTTTTTCTGAACATATTCAGCAAATGGAACCTCAATTCATCAAGGGAAAACAAAAATTAACTCAAGAACAAGCAAAAGAAAAAGTGATTCAATTTATTGGTGCAGATAGAATAGCAGGTATTGAATTTATAGAAGAAACAGATACCAATATTGAATATACGATCCCTGTATATCGTTTTGCAGTACAATTAAAAAATCAAGAAGAACCTACTTTAATGATAGATATTACTCAACAGGGAGGCTTTCCTTTATGGATGTTACAACATGGAGAACGTCCACCATCCGATCAAGAATTATCTTTAGAAGAAGGAAGAAAAAAAGCCGAAGCGTTTTTAAAAAGAAATCAGTATCCGAATATGAAACCAAGTTATTATGAAAAAACAGATAATACTTTAGTAGTGAATTTTGCTCCTGTAGAAAATGGTGTAATTTTATATCCCGATTTAATTAAAGTAAAAGTAGCGATGGATGACGGAGAAATTATAGGATTTGAATCGTTAGGATATATTATGATGCATCGTACAAGAAAAATAGCATCCCCTAAATTGACGAAAGAAGAAGCAAGGGCTTTTATTACAGATGATTTTAAAGTAGATAAAATTAATATTGCAGTCATTCCTTTAGAATCCAAACGAGAAGTTTTATGTTATGAATTTAAAGGAACATATAAAGATCAAAAGTTTATAATTTATATTAATGAAGAGACAGGAAAAATGGAGAAAATCTTACAAATGATTCAGACTCCTAATAGTGTATTAACGAAATAAAAATATAATCAGTAGCTGTTTTGACTTCAGATGAAAGTATATCGTTCATCTGAAGTATTTTTTTGAAAAATTTTTAGAATACCAGGTATGATATTTATTTTGTTTTTTGATAGAATAGGTGAAAGAAGGATTTATAAAAGCAGTTGAATTCCTATTCGGAAACGATTAAAATAAGAAGGAGTTTAAAGATAAGAATACGTACTTTTTATTTAACATAGTAATATACTATAAAAGTAGATCTGTATATCATAGATATTTGCTAAAATAGAAAAATGAAAAGAGGAATCATTGTGCAACATAAAAAAAAGACAATTGTTGTATTATTTGGAGGACAATCTTCAGAACATAAAGTTTCTTGTGTTTCAGCCACAACTATTATGAACTATATCGATGCAGACAAATATTGTATTGTACCTGTAGGAATTACTAAAAAAGGACAATGGTTATTATACAATGGTCCTTTAGAATATATATTAACGGGAGAATGGGAAAAGTACGGAACTCCAACTATTTTAAGTCCAGACGCTACTCAAAAAGGATTAATAAAGATTATGGGTGAAAAAGTGAAAATTATTCCTATAGATATTGTTTTTCCTGTTCTTCATGGTCTTTATGGAGAAGATGGAAGTATTCAAGGGCTTTTAGAATTAGCTCAAATTCCTTATGTAGGATGTGGTATCTTATCTTCTAGTGTTTCTATGGATAAGATTTATACAAAAATTATAGTAGATAGAGAAGGCATTGATCAAGCTCATTTTGTAAAAGTTTTAAGAAAAGAGCTATCCACTATGGATTCTGTGGTAGAACGAATTGAAAAAAATATTTCCTATCCTTGCTTTATTAAGCCTTCCAATGCAGGATCTTCCGTAGGGATTACAAAAGCTTATGATCGAGTATCCTTAGAAAAGGGTCTTTTAGAAGCAGCTAAACAGGACCGTAAAATTTTAGTCGAAGAAACGATCGTAGGACGAGAAGTAGAATGTGCAGTATTAGGAAATGATCATGCAAAAGCTTCTGCTGTAGGAGAAATTATAACAGATGCGGATTTTTATGACTATGAAGCAAAGTATCATAGTGAAACTTCAAAAACGATTATTCCAGCAGATCTACCGAAAAAAATTGTAGAAGAAATCCAAGACAAAGCTCTACGAGTATTTAAATCAGTAGATGGACGTGGACTAGCTCGAGTAGACTTTTTTGTAGAAAAAGATACAAATCGGGTGATTTTTAATGAGATTAATACATTACCTGGTTTTACATCCATTAGTATGTATCCTATGCTTTGGGAAGAACAAGGGATAGATAAAAAAACTTTAGTGGAGCAACTGATTCAATTTGCGATGGATCAAGAATAGTAGGGGGAGAATAGAATGGATAATCGTCCCATTGGAGTATTTGATTCAGGAGTTGGAGGTTTAACTGTTGTTAAAGAACTTCTTCAACATGGACCCAATGAACAAATTATTTATTTTGGAGATACTGCTCGAGTTCCTTACGGTAGTAAATCAAAAGAAACCGTAACTAAATATTCAAAACAAATTATACGTTTTTTATTAACTAAAAATGTAAAAGGATTAATTGTAGCTTGTAATACCATTAGTTCGAATAGTCTAGAAGAACTTCAAAAAGACTTTGACCTTCCTATCCTGGGAGTAGTCAAACCAGGAGCATTGATGGCGGCTCGTACGAGTCAGAATCAACGTATAGGGATTATTGGTACAGAAGCTACTGTCAATAGTAAAACCTATAAGACTCTTATACAAGAGCAAAAACCAGAAGCAAAAATTTTTGGACAGGCTTGTCCTCTTTTTGTTCCTTTAGTAGAAGAAGGTTGGCTTACGGATGATGTGACCTATCAAGTAGCAAAAAAATATTTACAATCTTTACAACAAGTAGATATAGATACTTTGGTTTTAGGTTGTACTCATTATCCTTTATTAACACCAGTCATTCAAGAAGTGATGGGAGATGGAGTTGCTTTAATTAATCCCGCATTAGAAACCGTACAACAATTTTTACGTTTATTAGATCGCAAACAAAGCTTGCGAGAGAATAATATACCACCTAAACATGAGTTTTATGTCAGTGACAACCCCAAAAAGTTTTGTGAAATAGGAAGACGTATGTTAACCGATCCAATGGAATGGATTCATCAAGTGAATATTGAAGCATACTAAATAGTATTTATAGGATACGATATAGGGAAATAACAATTAGAATACCTTTGTTAGTAAAATGTTTTAAGAGAAGTAGTAGTTTTAGAATACGATGAGCTTATAAGGAGTTGTTGATATGAAAAAGAATGTGCTCATAACCGTTACAGGAATTCAAGGGAAAGAGCCTTCAGAAGATATACAGATGGTAATTCCGGGACAGTATTATCAAAAAAATGATAAATTTTATATTACATATAAAGAATCGGAGTTAACCGGTATGGAAGGTACTACAACAACCATTAAAGTAGAAAAAAATGCGGTTTCTATTTTGCGCTTTGGAAAAAATAATGCAACGATGATTTTTGAAATGGGGAAAAAACATACTTCTCATTACGATACCCCTCATGGTAGTTTTATGATCGCTATGTCTACAAAGGAAATGAATATAGATTTAAATCAGGATGGAGGAAGTATCTATGTAAAATATGCTCTAGAATTGGATCATATGGCAATAGGGACTCATACTTTTCATCTTTTAATAGATTTGATAAAAGAGGATTGATTGGTTCAATTCTCTTTTTTCATATACAAAAAAATTAAAACATATAGATAATAAGTGCTATTATCGTGATAGCATGTAGAAAAAAGTGGATATTTGTATTATAATAAAAGAATATAAGGTTTAATGAAAAAATATAAATAATTTTGTATCTTTGGTCGATATAGATACTGAGATAAAGATAGATAGAATAAGAGATAATGGAGGATTATAATGAAAAGGAAGAACATTAGTTCTATAATAATAATGATTTTTTGTCTGCAATTATTTGTGCCTTCCATTGTATGGGCAGATCCTAGAATTTTATTAGATCCTGTACAAAATCGGTATACGGGCTCAGAACAGGGAACGACAACGATATCAAGTATACAATTTAGGGATGTATCAGAGAGGCATTGGGCCAATGAACCAATAACACGAATGGGTGCCTTACAAGTTATTAAAGGATATAATCGTAGATTTGAACCTTCACGATCGATTACTCAAGAAGAAGCGTTGGTTTTTATTATTCGAGGCATGGGACTAGAAAGAGAAGCAATAGAAATAGGTTCTAGGTATCCTGATTTATGGTCAGAAGGATATATACAAGTAGCGATGCAAACAGGATTAATAACTCCTGCTCAAAGGGATAATTTACAAAATTTTGCTTCTAGAGAACAAGTTGCTCAATGGGTAGTATCCGGTATAGAGTTTTTAAACCCAACGTTCGTACTGGGAAATAATTCTTTGCAATCGATACAACAATATGCAGATGGATCACAGATCAGCTCTGATAAACGTAGAGCCGTTGATATCGTAATACAAAAAGGAATTATGCAAGGAAAATCGAGTAGACGTTTTGATCCTAAGGGAACAATTACTAGAGCAGAAATGGCTCAGGTATTAGCCAATATGGGTGATTTATACTATCAAGGTGCCAATATTATACGAAAATATGGTAAGGTGGGAGCCGTTCAAGATCAGATGATGGCAGAAAGCAATTCTGATCTAGGGATGCGTATATTTCGTGTTCGTACCAAAGAAGGCACCATTGATGAATTCATATATGAACGAACAAAAAGTCCTACAGGTGTTGCAAAAGAAAAAAATGCAGTAGTATATAAAAATAGACAAATCAATGGGCTATTACATTTACAAGAAGGAGATGAAATTGAATATTTAGTGGATGGAGAAACTCAAACTCTTTTATATGTATATGTAATGGATCAAGATTCCACTCAAATAGTAGAAGGTATACTTCAACCTTTAGATCAATTACATCAAGGTAAACTTTCCATTCGAGATAGTTCTAGTCAACTTTATACATATTCTTTAGCTCAAGGACTTTATCATGTAAATGAACAAACAGGAAAAGGAACTATTATTATAGGAAAAGATGAGCACCCTATTTCTATAGAAGAAGCTCCAGTAGGAAGTAAAATTCAGTTAACTTTACAAAATAATGTAATTGTAGATATGAAATATATAGGACATCCGATACTTGTTACAGAGCTGCGTGGTGTTGTAAAAGAAATAGGTCTTAATTATATTACTTTTACTGATAATAATGGTAATGAAGTAACAAAAAACTTTTATCGCAATGAAATTCAAGTAACCAAATTACCTTATTATGAAGCGGAAGATCAAATTGGTTATATTCGAGAAATATTTCCTGATTTTCGATATGATCCAGCTCAAAGTCAAATAGACAGTTTAGAATTAGGAGATGTGATTACGGTTCAGTTAGATCCGTATAACTTACAATACATCAAAAAAATTCATGCCAGTGGTCATTATATGATGAAATATGGGAAAGTAAACAATGTCCTTTTGCAGAAAGAAGGAGAAGGACAAATTTATATTACTTATGAAAACGGAGATACAGAAAGAATACAAGTACCTTCGAATGTGTGGATTTCTAAAAACAAACAAAAAATCGCATATACGGATATCTTACCGGGAGATTGGATCAAGGTATTAGTAAATCAAGGTATCATAGAACCAGGGTATGTAGTAGAGACAGTGAAAGAAATTACGGTAGATGGAAAAGGACATCATATTGAAAATATCTATCGTGGACAATTAACGGGAATATTTACTCATCAAAATCAATTTCTACTTCAAAACGCTCAACGATTAACAAAAAGAGGATGGGAAGATTATCAACAAACAAAAGCTTTAGATATATCCAAAGCGCAACAGGTGGAATATTACGATGATGATCGCAGAGTATCTCTAGATTATGTAAATCGATTTTTAAATCAACATAACGGAGAAGTTTATATTGCTACAGAAGAATATTATGGAGAAGAGCGAATTGCAAAAGTAACTTTTCGATACGGGAGAGAGCAATCTTTAGGAGATCAAACCGTTATTTATGCAGATGGTACAGGTAGTTTTAAGGTTTTAAGTCATTCACCAAATTTACAAGCAGATAAGGGAACTATTATTAGAAGACACGGTCGATTGGTAGATCCTGAAAATATTATGGTAACTGATTATGCTCAGATTATTTTAAATGGAGAAAATCAAGTAGCGGTGATTGATATTAAAGAAGAGCCAGGTATAGAGGGCCTTCAGGTATTGCGAGGACGTATTGCTAAAATTAAAGATGGTCAATCATTTCAAGTTCAATCCTTTGCCACACTACAAGGTATGAAATGGAGTTATTATCCTATTGAACGAGTATTTAGTACAGATTATAAAACGTTGTTCTATGATGAAACGGGACAAGTAGATTCCAAAACTTTTATTGACTATACGGATAAAAGTAAAATAGATAAGGTATATACGATTATCACACATGGTGATCAAGCATTATACGTCATCGATCATCCTTATGTCCAAGAAGGAATTCAAGGCGAAATTTACGAGATAGAAAATAGGAATCTTTCTCTGAAAGAGGTACAAGTATACGATCGAGCTAAGGGTAGTTGGTCATTGATCAATCAAAAAAATCGTACAGCTCCAGTCACTATAGAAAACAATACGATTTTGATTAAAAATGGACGAGTGATTCATAGTGATGAATTAGAAAAAGGAGATAAAGTTCATGTTATGACCACTACTAAATTAACCAATAATCAAAACAACCAACCAATTACTGCTTATATTATTTTAGTGGAAGGATAATGAAAGGAGACAAATATGAGACAAAAGACATGTAAAATCGTTTCTCTTGCTTTCCTTTGGATTTTTATTGGGGGATATTTTTCCCCCTTTGTTTATGGAAAAGAAGGAGAGATGGGATATTTTGGAGGTATTTCAGAAGGCTATCGTCTTCCACAAACGATGGATCAACAAGTCGTTAGTAAATCTAAAAAATCGAAAAGTACAACAATGAATTATAAAGAAATAGTATTTTTAACAGGAACACCTATAGAAATGGAAGGAACTTTAAAAATAGAATCTAAAGGACAGGTAGATGAAGATAAAGATAATGGAACGTATCAAGAAGTTTACACGGTAGAAATACAAAATCTGAAAAATCCTGAAGAAAGTTTAGAACGTAAGATTACTTTAGAAACTCGTTACTATAAAAAGAAACAACCCTATATGACTCAAGTGATTAAAGAAACAACACCTATCAAGAAATGGACAGAAACTGTTAAAATTGGCGGAGAAACCTATATATTAAATGCGGATAAATCTGAGTTTCATCAAAGTATTATTGAAGATTATACACCAGGAGTTCAGTATTATACGGGAGCTATTTCTTCTAAATCCTATTATACAAAAGGAACAGAAGGAGCGGGAGAAGAACTTATATATTCTCTCGAAGGGCCTATTTATGGATATGAACAACAATGGTCTAAAACAGAAATTCAAGAATTGCAATTTGTAGTAGAGTCAACAGGAGGAGAAAAAACTTGGCAAATGGCAGGTACGCTACAACCTTCTGTAACAACTAAAAAAACATTACAATATCATCAATTGCCCAATTTACCTCATTCTTTAGAAGGAACATATAAAGAAGTTATGGAAAATCATGGAGGATTGTTTTACAATATTACTACTTATCATCCTGAACTAACTTCAAAGCAAAAAATAGGTAGTGTATCTGTACCTTCTTTTAATATATTTGAAATTTTACAAGCTCCCAAAAATCTTTCTTTTCTCAAAGGACATTTTGCAGAATCAGATGTAAAAAAACTATATAGTATGAATATTTTAGATGAAAATCCAGCTTATTTTCAACCTAATCAAGCCATGCCAAGAGCTCAGTATGTAAAAGCACTCATTCGAACGATGAATATACCGATTGAAGAAGTAGAGACAAAACGTACTTCGAGAAGGAAAAATAAAGAGGAGGATCCTCTTATCTTTGCGGATGTTCCTAAAACTCATCCAGACTACCCTTATATTATGGCTGCTTATAAATCTCAGTTAATTCAAGGAGATGGTGCTTATTTTTATCCTGAACGTCCTATTAGTCGTGAGGAAGCATTTGTTGTTTTTGTTCGAATTTTAGGTTTGGAACGATTGGGATTAGATCCAACTCCACAAACACCTTTTGTAGATGATAGATATATTGCATCATGGGCAAAACGTGATCTATATGCAGCGTATAATTTAGGATTGATCAAAGGGAATACAGAAGGTAAAATTATGCCTAAAAACTGGTTATCAAAAGGAGAAGCAGCAGCTTTGATTAATCGACTTATTGATTATTTACGTTACGACATTTTAGAAGATTATAGATCTTTACAATATTAAAACAAAAAGAAAGGTGATTATAGTGAAAAAAAGATTATGTTTATGGATGACTTTTATTCTACTTTTTGTATTTAATTTCAACTCATTTCTTTATGCTACTCCTCTTAGTACAACGGAAGAAGCAGCGATTCAAATTAAGGGAGTAATGGATTTAATAGAAAAAAATTATGTAGGTAAAGAAGTATCCATTCAACAATTATTGGATGGAGCCTTAAAAGGAATCTTTAATACTTTAGATGACTATAGCACATATTATACAGAGGAAGAATATCAAAAATTTACAGAAGGAGTTTCTGGAGAATTTATTGGAATTGGAGTAGAAATGAAAAAATATCCAAATCATATTGAAATCACTAGGGTTTTCCCAGATTCTCCAGCACAAAAAGCAGGTATCCAAGCAGGAGATCATATTTTAGAAGTAGAAGGAGAACCGGTTTCTAAGTATACTTTCGATCAAATTTCGAAAAAAATTAGAGGCCCAATAAATACTCAAGTAATATTAACTTTAAAACGAGGAAATCAACAAGTAAAAGCATCTGTTATCAGGCAGCCCATTAAAATAAATCCTATTACGATGTGTACCCTTTCAGAACTTTTAAAAGAAGAGTCCAACGAGGAATTATCCTCTTTACTATATGTACAAATTTCAGAGTTTAACGGGCAAACAGTAGAAGCTTTTGATGAAGTATTAGAATATGTAGAAAAAAATCAAATAAAAGGTATTTTATTTGATGTACGAAATAATCCAGGTGGAATTTTATCTCAAGTTATTCAAGTTTGTAAAAAGATTATTCCTAAAGGGCCCATCGTATATACCATTAATAAAAATGGAGACCATAGGGTAGCCTATAGTTATTTAGAAAAGGCTTTTATTCCAATGGTTGTTCTTGTAAATGAATATAGTGCTTCAGCAGCAGAAATTTTTGCTAGTGCACTGCAAGATTCAGGTGTAGGAAAATTAGTAGGAGAAAAAACTTTTGGGAAAGGTATTGTACAGCGTTTATATCAAAACAAGAATGGTGGATATTTTAAAATGACAACAGAAGAATATTTAACTCGTAATAAAAATCATATTCATGGAAAAGGAATTGAGCCAGATTTTCAAGTAGAAGGATCGTATTTAATAGATAAAGATAATCCAGAACAAACAAAAAAGGATGTACAACTTAAAAAAGGTTATGAAGTTTTACGTAAATGGGTGCATACAAAATTTTAATATTGACTTTTCACATCCTATCCAATACAATAAATAAGTTAAAGATAAGTTCGTTAAAATACATGAGGTGAGTGAAGGATGCAGACAAAATATATATTTGTAACAGGAGGCGTTGTATCTGGATTAGGGAAAGGGATTACGGCTGCTTCTTTAGGACGTTTATTAAAGGCAAGAGGGCATAAAGTAACGATGCAAAAATTTGATCCCTATATTAATATTGATCCAGGCACGATGAGTCCATACCAACATGGGGAAGTTTTTGTAACAGAAGATGGTGCAGAAACAGATTTAGACTTAGGTCATTATGAACGTTTTATTGACGAAAATTTAAATCAATACAGCAATGTAACAACAGGTAAAATTTATTGGTCGGTACTGAATAAAGAGCGAAAAGGAGAATTTTTAGGAGCTACCGTACAAGTGATTCCTCATATTACCAATGCGATCAAAGATCGAGTATATCGATTAGGAAAATCAGGACAGTCAGATATTGTAATCACTGAAATTGGTGGAACAGTAGGAGATATTGAAAGTTTACCTTTTTTAGAAGCCATTCGACAAGTAGCTACAGAAGTAGGACGTGAAAATGTATTATATATTCATGTTACATTAGTTCCCTATTTAGCTAAGTCAGGCGAAATGAAAACAAAGCCAACTCAACATTCCGTAAAAGAACTTCGCTCTATTGGAATTCAGCCAGATATTTTAGTATGTAGAACCGAATATCCATTATCTCAAGAAATGAAAGAAAAAATTGCTCTTTTTTGTAATGTAGATAAGGATTGTGTCATTCATAACTTAGATGCAGAAAGCTTATATGAAATACCTTTAATGATGGAAGAAGAAGGACTAGCAACCATTACTTGTCGAAAATTGCATATGGAATGTAAAGAACCAGATTTGACAGAATGGAGACAGATGGTAGAAAAGGAAAAACAAATTAGTAACGGTGTTAAAATTGCATTGGTAGGAAAGTATGTAGAACTACACGATGCTTATATTTCTATTGTTGAATCTATTAAACATGCAGGTATTTATCATGGTACGGATATAGAAATTAAATGGATTAATGCAGAAGAAATAACCAAAGAAACAGTAGATCAATATTTAGGAGATGTACATGGAATTTTAGTTCCTGGTGGCTTTGGTGATCGTGGAGTAGAAGGAAAAGTCACTGCTGTTTCTTATGCTCGAAAAAATAAAGTTCCATTTTTAGGGATTTGCTTAGGGATGCAATGTGCTGTTATTGAATTTGCTCGTAATGTGTTAGGTTGGGAAGATGCTCATAGTGCAGAACTTATGCCAGAAACCACTCATCCGGTTATTGACTTAATGCCAGAACAAAAAGATGTTGATGAAATAGGTGGTACAATGAGATTAGGAGCGTATCCTTGTAAAGTAGAAAGGGATAGTTTTGCTTATGAAGCTTATGAAACTGATTTAATCTATGAAAGACATCGTCATCGTTATGAGTTTAATAATCAATATCGTAAAGCGATGGAAGAAGCAGGTTTACGTATTAGCGGCATATCTCCTGATGAACATTTAGTAGAAATGATTGAAATTCCGGATCATCCTTGGTTTGTGGGCGTTCAATTTCATCCTGAATTTAAATCTAGACCCAATCGTGTTCATCCTCTTTTTAGAGAATTTGTAGATGCTAGTATACAACAATCTTGTAAATAATAAAAGATAAAACAGATAAAAATAGCTTGTTCTTTAGAACAAGCTATTTTTTTACTGATTTAATACCTACAATAAAAATACCAGCCAATTCAACTTTAACCATTTTTTTTGTAGGTAATTTTTTAAAGATTTTTTCATCACATAGTAAGGTCATAATTTGTGGACCAATTTTAGCTTTGACCAAAGGCATTTTACGAATTCGATAAAATTTTGGTACTTGATCCACCACCATTTTAGGCAAGTTAGCCTTAGTGATTTTTTCTTTTTTCTTGTCAATGACCAAAATCGATGTTACGATTTTATGT
Organism: Candidatus Epulonipiscium sp.; assembly: GCA_012524135.1. Classification (GTDB taxonomy): domain Bacteria; phylum Bacillota; class Clostridia; order Lachnospirales; family JAAYNZ01; genus JAAYNZ01. The sequence goes on from JAAYSE010000071.1 coordinate 12,422, forward strand.
TGATCAATCAGAGATTGCTGTTGATCCATTTTCACTTGTAGTTTTCGGCCTACAAAATAGAGTCCTACTAAGATTCCAATGATGACCAATACTACAATTAAAACAATTTGCCATACGTTCAATATGTCTCCTCCTTTATGCTGACAAAATCTTTGTATATTTATTGTACCATTGAATAATAAAATATCAAATAGAAAATAATATTGTTTTAAAATAAAGACTTTTTAATCTAAAGTCTGATATAATAAAAAGTATGGAGAATCTATAATCTGGTATCAATAAGGGGGCGTAAAATGAAATTTATGGACCTTGTTCTTTGGTTTTTTAAAAATATATTATTTATTAATTTTTTTCTGGCTATTTTAATTGTATTTTTTGAAAGACGTAATCCAACAAGTGTATGGGCCTGGTTGCTTATTTTATTTTTTATTCCGGGTGTAGGTTTTATTCTCTATCTATTTTTTGGTCAAGATTTAAGACGAAAGAAAATGTTTAAAGAAAAAGAAGTAGAAGATGATGTACAAAAACGAATCTATATGCAACAACATAATGTATCTGGTAAAGAATTTGAATCCTTACACCCTCAATTAGATTCTTTTCGAGATATGGTGCATTTTCATGTAAAAAGTAATAATGCTTTTTTTTCCTCTAATAACCGTGTACAAATTTTAGTAGATGGAGATGAAAAATTTAAAAAGCTAAAACAAAGTATTAAAAATGCAAAAAAATATATTCATATGGAATACTATATTATTCGTAATGATGCTTTAGGAAAAGAAATTGTAGAACTCTTAGCAAAAAAAGCAACAGAAGGCGTAGAAGTAAAATTGCTTTATGATGGTATGGGTTGTATCTGGTTACCCAGAAAATTTTTTAATCCTATTGTAAAGGCAGGAGGACAAGTATCTGCTTTCTTTCCGCCATTTATACCTTATATCAATCTTCGAATGAACTTTCGGAATCATCGAAAAATCTGTATTGTAGATGGACAAGAAGGATTTGTAGGTGGATTAAATATTGGAATAGAATATTTAGGTTTATCTAAAAAATTTGGACATTGGCGTGATACACATTTATATATCCAAGGAAATTCAGTAGATGGTTTACAAGAACGTTTTATATTAGATTGGAACTTTTCATCAATTCAGAATAAAATAATAGATCGAAAACCTTACTTTCCTTCTAAACCACAAGTGGGTAAAACAGGAATTCAAATTGTATCTAGTGGACCAGATTCAAAATGGCATGGAATCAAAAATGGATTTCTTAAGATGATTATGGAAGCAGAAAAAAATATTTACATTCAAACACCTTATTTCGTTCCAGATGATAGTATATTAGAATCTTTAAAGGTCGCCGCTTTATCTGGAGTTGATGTTCGAGTGATGATTCCTAATAAACCGGATCATATTTTTGTATATTGGGCATCCTTATCTTATGTAGCTGAACTTTTGCAAGCAGGAGCACGTTGTTATACGTATGAAGAGGGTTTTATTCATTGTAAAACAATGATGGTGGATGGTAAAGTCAATACGATTGGTACAGCCAATATGGATATTCGAAGTTTTAAATTAAATTTTGAAGTCAACGCTTTTGTGTATGATCCGAAAGTGACTCAGAAATTAGAAGAAATTTTTTTAAATGATATAAAAAATAGTGAAGAAATTACCATGGAAAGTTATTCCAAAAGATCGTATTGGATTCGTTTTAAAGAATCTATTTCACGTTTATTATCTCCTATTTTATAAAATATAGGTATATTCTATTAAAAGAACGAAAAATAAGATTATATCATTCGTTTATAAAAAAATTGATGATAAACCTACATGATTTTAGTGTCTTATATGATTTTTCCACCTTTACCAAAGGAATAATAGTATTGGTTTCTTGAAAAGAACAAACAATAACAACGAAATCAAATACAAAAGGAGGATTTATTTATGAGACCTATAACAAAGCTTGTTATTGCAGGTACCGTTATAACTAGTTTATTGTTACCAGGATGTACCAATCGGACCGTAAGAAATACTCCTTATGGACTGAATGACACTCGTAATCGAGTTTATGATAATCGTACCTATGATAACTTAACGTATGATAATCGAGTTTATGATGATTTAACTTATGATTATAATACTGGAATGGATCAAGATTTATCAAGACGAATTACTACCACACCGAATACTACAACGACGATTCCAAGAACAACAACACCTGTAACTCCAACCGTTCCAAGAACAACAACTCCAGGAACTACCACTACTACACCAAGAACTACAACAACAACTCCAAGAACCACTACTACCTCACAAAAAACAACAAATAGATAATAAATATTTTTGATTGTCCCTATTGATTTTGTCGATAGGGATTTTTTTGTCGAAAAAAGTTGTCCTTCTTTATAGACCATGATATAATGAGGTAAAATGAACATAAAAAGTCGTATTATCGCGTACATATTTACAAAGAGATAAACAAATGAAATGTAGAACAGAGGGGTAAGATGATCAACAAAAGAAGGCAATATGTATTAGGAGTCGTTATGTTTTTATTGTCTATCGTATTTTTTACGGGTTGTGTTAAAAAATCAGTATTTAATTATGTAGAAGATACTTTTGGAGAAGAAAATCATAACGAAGTGAGTAGTAAGGAAGAAACGATTAAGGAAAAAAAAGAAGAAG
>JAAYSE010000072.1 GCA_012524135.1 Candidatus Epulonipiscium sp.
AGCATCTTGTAAGCTTCCTACAAATGCATCCAGAACCTTTTCTGCATCCTTAACTTGCTCATCTTCAAATGGATTTTCAATTATTCTGCTCGTTTCATTTTTATTTTTTCGTTTCTCAATCACTTCATAAGAGCCATCGTCAAATTTTTTGTATATCCTCTGATTTTCATCACTGTACCAATAATTTTCTCTTACTTCCCCTTTTTTAAAATTCTTATCTATTGATTCTTTAGCTTTGTTCTTGATATCAAATTTTGCATTAGAAGTTGATTCTGCAAATACCTTGCCATCAATTTTAAGAGATATCATAGTATCAGCACTGAAATTATCAACTTCACTCGTTACTTTACCTATTGTGGTTTTCACAGCGTTTTTTAAGCTATAATATCCTGAACCAAGCATAATATCTGCAAAAGCTGACGTTGCTAAAATCATAGCACCAAAAACAAAAGCACCTATTGTAGCCGTTTTTTTACTAAATCTCATTTTCCTTGCCTCCTATCATATAATTTACTAACACAAGCTTACGCATTTATGTAGTACAATTACATGATACACTATGTATCTTGAATAACTATAAATTAATAATTAACAATTTATTAAATTTTAGCTTTTTCATAAATTTAAGTTCATTAACAAAACAGAGGTTTTATCTTATAACCAATACCTACGTTTAAAAAATATTGAAAAACAAATGATGCCAATGAATTTTATTTATTCATTAGCATCAACTTTTATCTTATATATTTTGTGATAATTAAAAGTATGAACAAGACTCCTAGCTAATATTTCCTTTTTAAAAAACACTATAGGAAATATTGATTATATAGACTTTTCTGTTCTTTTTAATGTTTATCATAAACTATCTACATAATCCTTTGCTTCAACTAATCCCATTCCAGTAACATCCCTTAACTTTTTTATTGCCTTAACCTTTTTATTTGCCTCAATAAGTTTTATTAGCTCATCTTTTAATTCATCATTTATTTTCTCTTTAGATGGTTCAGGTAATCCAAAATGCTCAATAATTCTATCTAGTTTTAATTCTATACGTTTTTGGTCACGTTGTAATGCATTAATATTGGTATTAAAAATACTAAATAGAATCGTTATTAAAATGACAGATATATATTCCATCTTTTCAACCTCCATTGCTAGTTAATTTTATAATAAATATATCTTTTTATTTTTAACTATTAAACAACTATGATTTTTTCTATATTATAACATTAGATTCCAGTTTATGATAACCACTTAAATACTATCCTATAACCATAGCTTGTCCTACTTATGATAGGGTTCACCTTTAATAATTCTAAATCCTCTATATACTTGTTCTAATAAAATGACTCTCATTAGTTGATGTGGAAATGTCATTTTTGAAAAAGAGAGTTTAAAATTGCTTCTTTGAATAACTTCTTGAGATAATCCCAATGATCCCCCTATTAAAAAAGTAATATCATTAATTCCGTCAATCATTAAATTTTCTATTTTATCTGCTAAATCTTCCGAAGAAAGATTTTTCCCTTGAATCACCAAAGAAATTACATATGAATATTGAGGAA
>JAAYSE010000073.1 GCA_012524135.1 Candidatus Epulonipiscium sp.
CTAGACCTGCAAACATTCCTATGTAAATAAAACCACAAAGGCATTGAAGAATAACAATAACAATACCTAAAATTAATAATGTCTTTCCAAATTTTCTTTTTTCATAAGAAGCATTTTGATCTGTCATCCAAACAATACCTAGTATAATTCCTAATAAATTGATGAAAATAGTACCTATAATCAGTCCTGCTCTCATACCAGTAGATAATTCCTTCGGTGGTTCTTTGGGTGCTTGCTGTTGATAATCATTATCCTGATAATCCATATACATTCTCCTTCTCTTCATTTTGTTTTAATTCATTTATATTATGATTATAGCATTATTATAAAGCATTCGCAAAATAATATTTGTTAAATTAAAATAAATTAAAAACAAGGAATAAAATGCATAACTATTACTCAAAAATAACTACAATATATTATATCTAGAAAAGAGGGATTCCTATGTTATCCAGATTATCCAAACAAGAATTAGAAAATGATCTCTATCAGTTGCGGGATTTAGTTACAGGACTTGATTATTCTCCTATCAGTAATGTTACCTTTTTAAATATGGAATCTTTTTATTCCTATATTCAAACTACAGAAGGAAGTCTTTTTTCAGATCACTATCAAGAAATGCAAAAAATTATGGACCGTGTTGAACCCTACTTACCTTTTGCTATTGGCAAAACAGCTATCCAATTTTTAACAGAAGCAGCCTTTATTGAAACCGACCAAGATATGGAACGCCTAAAAGCAGAATATATTCCTAGAGCGCGTATTGATTTTATACATTTATTGCAAAATATAAAAACTGAAAACGAATGGATTTATATTTTAGAACTATGTGAATCCATTCGAAAAGAAAAGGAAGATGAAAATATTTAACTTTAGAAACTAGTATATTTATAGTAAAAGGAAATGATTGTAAGATAAACAAGGTTTCCCCCTTGTATGAATACTAAATTTATTATACAATAAAGAGTATAGGAAAAGATTCACGTAGGAGGGATCACCTTGACTCAATCAACACAAGAACTAACTATGAATAAACTAATCATTCTTTTTTTAATTCATCATATGAAGATTCCTTTATCTAATACTCAGATTACTGAATTTATGCTTGAAAGAGATTATACAGACTTTTTTTCAATTCAACAATACTTAACTGAATTAGTCGATGCAAAATTACTACAAACACAAGTAGAAGAACATACTACTCGATATGAAATAGAACCAAAAGGTCAAAAAACTTTAGAATATTTTTTAAATCGTATTCCATTTTCTGTTCAAGAAGAAATTTTACACTACGTACAAACAAATCGTCCTCAAGTCCGCAAGGAAATAGAAATTCTAGCAGAATATTGCCCTCAAAAAAGAAATGAATATCTAGTTACATGTAAAGCCATGGAAAATAAAACTCTGTTGATGGAAATTAAACTTACAGCTTTTTCCAAAAAGCAAGCACAACAAGTTTGTGACAATTGGAAAAAAAATGCTTCTATTCTATATGGCAAATTTTTATCTTCTCTAATGAAAGATTCTTCCATAGATTAAAATAGGCTTACTATTCAGCAAAATTATACGGACACTGAATATAAGCCTATTTATTTAGCATTATAAAATTTAGCACTGTAAAAACCTAACGCAAATCTTGAAACCCATCATCTATAGGCATAACTGCCCAACAAACAATATAGATTAATATACCCATAAAACCTACAGCCGATGTCATAATAGTTAATAAAACCCATATAATACGGATTAAGGTAGGATCAAAATCAAAATACTCTGCAAGGCCTCCACAAACGCCTGCAATTTTTTTATCTTTACTTGATAAATGCAATCGTCTCTTTTGCATAAAAACTCCCTCCTTACCATTCTAAATCATCTTTTATATCTTTATATACGCCTTTATAAAGACAAAGTCTGATCCAATATATCCCATATTTCTTCTTTCCCTTGCTTTGTAATTGCTGAAAAAGGAATTAAAATATCTTCTTGTCCCATATGCAAGGATTTTCGAACCATTGCCATATGCTTATTTACTTGACTTTTTTTTAATTTATCCATTTTGGTAGCCACTACAATCATTGGAAACCCATAATGTTTCATCCATTCATACATCATTTGATCATATTCACTTGGTGCATGACGAATATCTACTAATAAAAGAATCAGTTTTAATGGAGGACGATCATGCAAATAACTTTCTATAAACTCTCCCCATTTTTCTCGTTGTTCTTTTGACACCTTCGCATATCCATAACCAGGTAAATCTACAAAATATAATTGATCTTCTACATTATAAAAATTAATAGTCTGGGTTTTTCCTGGTTTTGAACTAGTACGTGCTAATGCTTTTCGATTTATTAAAGTATTAATCAAAGAAGATTTACCTACATTTGATTTCCCTGCAAAAGCAATCTCTATTAAATGATTAGTAGGAAATTGTGTTGCATTACCCGATACTATTTCTAATTTTACATTATTTACTTCCAACTAAATCCCCTCCTTACTCTTTATTTCCATTTACTCTCTTTATTTAGTTGTATAGGTGTTATTAGTGCATATTCTACGACTTCATCCATAGATTTTACAAAAATTAAATTCATATTATGATAAATATGTTCCGATATTTCCTCTATATCCTTTTGATTATCTATTGGAATTAAAACGGTCTGAATACCTGCTCTCCTAGCTGCTAATAACTTTTCTTTTAATCCACCAATAGGAAGAACCCTTCCTCGTAAAGTAATTTCCCCTGTCATTCCTAAATCATTTCTAATTGGTATATTAGTAAGAGCTGAAATAATAGCTGTAGCCATTGTAATACCCGCTGAAGGTCCATCTTTTGGTACCGCTCCTTCTGGAATATGAATGTGTATATCCATATTTTTATAAAAATTTTCTTTAATCCCAAAATCAACCGCTTTCGATCGAATATAACTAATCGCTGTTTTCGCTGATTCTTTCATTACATTTCCCATATTACCTGTTAATTCAAATTTTCCTGTACCTTTCATCGTATTAACTTCAATCGATAACGTATCTCCTCCAACAGAAGTCCATGCCAATCCCCTAGCTACACCAATTTCTTCCTGAGATGTAATCCTATCATAATGATATTTAGGTATACCTAAATACCTCTCAAGATTTTTTTCTGTAATACGAATATACATCTTCTCTTGCGTGATAAATTCTTTCACTGCTTTTCTACATAGATCTCCTATCGTCCTCTCTAAATTTCGAACTCCCGCTTCTTTGGTATAATTTTGTATAATTTTCTTCATCACATTTTCATTTAATCGAAGTTGAGATCTTTGTAATCCATGTTTTTCTACTTGTTTCGGTAATAAATAATCCATCGCAATTCTTAATTTTTCATCTTCTGTATAACTCGACACATGGATAATCTCCAAACGATCTAACAATGGACGTGGAATCGTTTGAAGCGTATTTGCTGTAGCTAAAAATAAGACCTTTGATAAGTCATAAGGTAATTCAATAAAATGATCTCTAAATTTATGATTTTGTTCTGCATCTAAGACTTCCAATAAAGCAGAAGAAGGATCACCACGAAAATCACTGCTCATTTTATCAATTTCATCTAATAAAATCAAGGGGTTTTTCGTTTCTGCTTGCTTTAATCCTTGAATAATTCTTCCCGGCATAGCTCCTACATAAGTCCGTCGATGTCCTCGAATTTCTGCTTCATCTCGAAGTCCTCCTAAAGAAATACGAACATACTTTCTATTTAATGCTTTTGCAATCGAAGCAGCAATCGAAGTTTTTCCTACTCCTGGAGGTCCCACTAAACAAAGAATAGGACTATTTAAAGAAGAATCCATTTGCCTCACTGCTAAATATTCTATAATTCTTTCTTTCACTTTTTCTAATCCAAAATGATCATTATTTAAAATGGTTTCTGCTCGTTTTAAATCATGAGATTCTTCTGTTTCATAACTCCAAGGTAGATCTAAAACCCATTCAATATAATTACGTACCACCGTACCTTCCGATGAACCATAAGGAATTTTTAACATTCGATCTAATTCTTTTTGAATCTTTTTTTCTACTTCTTTCGGTGGATTTACTTTTTTTAACTTATTTTTATATTCTTCAATTTCTCCCTTTATTCCTTCTTTATCTCCTAATTCTTCTTGTATTACTTTTAATTGTTCTCTTAAATAATATTCACGTTGTGATTTATCAATATTTTGCTTGACTTGCGTTTGAATATTTCGTTGAATCATTAAAATATCTGTTTCATTTTTTAATATTTGAATCATAGAATGCAAACGTTCTTCTGGCTCTAAACTTCCTAAAATCATTTGTTGTTGTTCTAATTCTAAATGAATATTAGCAGCTATCGTATCGGCCAATTGACCAGGTTTTTTTAAAGAAAAAATACTTAATAATGTATCATTAGAAATTTTTCCATTTACTTTTGCATATTTTTCAAAAGTTTCTATAGCTACACGTAATAAAGCCTTCTGTTTATTATTTTCTATTTCTTCTTCTTTTTTTGTTTCTTCTATTTCTACTAAAAAATATGGATCTTCTTGAATAAAAGAATAAATTTGTCCTCGGTTTATACCCTCTACTAAAACACGAATCGTATCTCCTGGTAATTTTAATAATTGTTTCACCTTCGATATCGTTCCTACTTGAAATAAATCTTCTGGTGTTGGATCATCTACCGTTGCATCTTTTTGTGCTACTAAAAAAATATACTGATCATTCACCATCGCTTGTTCTAAAGCTTTGGTTGATTTCGATCGACCTACATCAAAATGTAAGATCATATTAGGAAATACAGTTAATCCTCTTAATGCTAAAAGAGGCATATTATTATATGTACATGATTGATCACTCATATTTTTCACCTCATATTTTCTTTTGCAAATATAAATAAAATAAAAAAGTCAATATTTAAATAACTCTTATGCAATATTAAAATCTTCGAAACACACTATAAATAAGTATACTTTATTATACGATATTTTTCATTTATTTGTTTATAATAGACTCTATTATACCTTATTTTATCACAAATTGAAAATGCAGAATGATCATTCTGCATCTTCATCTAAATCCATTACATCTTATACTCCTTTTGCAGTTAAAACTTCTCTTTTTGCATCTGTCACAATCGGCAATGAATGTTCTCTTTCTTTAAAAATTAATTCTAATAATTGTTCTACTGTTTCTACTGGAACAATCTGAATACCATAATCCTTAAATAAATCTTGCCAATTGGCTTTGGGAATAAAAACGGTTTTAACCCCTGCTTCTATAGCACCATTAATTTTTGCATGAACGCCTCCTACAGGTAAGATTTTACCTTGGATAGAAATTTCTCCTGTCATTGCTATCGTACTAGATATAGGTTTCTGATAAATAGCTGAATATAATGCTGAAAAAATAGCAATTCCAGCCGATGGACCATCAACGGGTATACCTCCAGGAAAATTAATATGAATATCATAATTTTTATAAGGTAATCCTGTAACTCGTTGAATGACTGTAAGAACATTTTCAACCGACGCTTTCGCTGTACTTCTTCTACGCATTTTTCCACCATTTTTTTGAAATTCTTCTTCTTCTATAATTCCTGTTACTATCAAAGATCCTTGATTTTTTTCTACAGCTCTTGCTATTACTTCAATTTCTAATAAAGATCCTATATCAATTCCATATACAGCTAAACCATTTACACATCCAATCCTTTGTTCTTCTTTAATTTTTTTATCCGGTTTAGGACTATAACGACTAAATTCAATAACCCATTCTGTATCTGCAATAGTAATACAAGAACGATTTTCTAAAATAGCAATACAACCTGCCGTTTGAATAATATTAACTGCATCTCTCCCATTATTTGCATATTGAGCGACTAAAGTACTTACTCCTTTTTCTAATTGAAACTCTCCTTTTTTTGCCGTATTTTCTACTATCTTTTCCACTTCTGTTGTTTTTAATGGTCGAAAAAAAATTTCTGTACATCGTGAACGAATAGCAGGTGGAATTTCTTCCGGTGTACGTGTTGTTGCCCCTACAAGTCGAAAATCAGCTGGTAACCCATTCTTAAAAACATCATGAATATAAAGAGGTATATTAGGATCTTCAGAAGAATAATAGGCGCTTTCTAAAAAAACTTTTCGATCTTCTAATACTTTTAGTAATTTATTCAGCTGCATCGGATGTAACTCTCCTATTTCATCTAAAAACAAAATACCTCCATGCGCCTTCGTTACAGCGCCTGCCTTAGGTTGAGGAATACCTGCTGCTCCATAAGCACCAGCACCTTGATAAATAGGATCATGAACAGATCCTAGCAAAGGGTCTGCAATACTTCTTTCATCAAAACGCAAAGTAGTAGCATCCATTTCAATAAACTTTGCTCCTGCCTTAAAAGGTGAAAATTCCATTTTTTTAGCTTCTCCTAATACAACACGAGCTGCAGCTGTTTTTCCAATCCCTGGTGGACCATAAATAATAACATGCTGAGGATTGGGACCACAAAGAGCCGCTTTTAGGGCTTTTAATCCCATTTCTTGACCAATAATTTCTTTGAATTCGGTTGGTCTTGTTTTTTCTGATAAAGGTTCTGACAACTGAATCATTCGTAACTTACGTAATTTCTCTAATTCTTTTTTTGATTCTTTATCAATCGAGTTTTTACTAGTTTGTTGACCTTTTAATAAATTAAAAAAGTACAACCCCATAATAATAGTAAATATAAATTGTAAGCCCACCATGATTTGATTTAACGTCATATCTTTCACTCCTGTCTTCTCCATATATTTGTCTTTTATTCGTTTTTAACACGAGTAAAATATTCTCTGTTATAGTATGTAACAAGTGAAAGATTTTTATGTTTAAAAAACAAAACCCACTGAATAAAATCAGTGGGTTTTGTACATTTATGAAGCTGTTTCATCTTGCTTCGATCTTTTTTTTCTAGGACGTTTGATAGGTTGGCGATTTTCATTATAAGTTAAAACAGGTCCGCCTTTTTCTTGTATTACATCTGATGTAATAATACATTTCTCTATTTGTTGATTCGATGGAACATCATACATAATATCAAGCATTATTTCTTCTAAAATAGCTCGTAATCCTCGTGCACCCGTTTTTCGATTCAGTGCCTTTTGAGCAATATGCTGTAATGCTTCATCCTCAAATTCCAATAATACGTTATCCATTTCTAATAACGTTTGATATTGTTTCACTAAAGCATTTTTAGGTTTCGTTAAAATATCGATTAAAGCTTTTTCATCCAATTGATCTAAGGTGACCATGACAGGAATTCGTCCTACAAACTCGGGAATTAATCCATATTTCAATAAATCTTGGGGCAAAAGTTGCTGTAACAGAGTACTTATATCTTGCTCTGTCTTACTTTCAATAGCTGCACCAAATCCCATCGTTTTTTCTCCTATTCGATTTTGAATCACTTGATCAATACCATCAAAAGCACCACCACAAATAAAGAGAATATTCGTTGTATCAATTTGAATAAATTCTTGATGCGGATGTTTTCTTCCACCTTGAGGAGGTACCGCTGCTACTGTACCTTCTAAAATTTTTAGTAGCGCTTGTTGTACACCTTCCCCGCTAACATCCCTTGTAATCGATGGATTATCTGACTTTCTTGCTATTTTATCAATTTCATCAATATAGATAATCCCTTTTTCAGCTCTTTCAATATCATAATCGGCAGCTTGAATTAATTTCAAGAGAATATTTTCTACGTCTTCTCCTACATAACCTGCTTCTGTTAAGGATGTAGCGTCTGCCATGGCAAAAGGAACATTCAGTAACTTTGCTAATGTTTGTGCTAATAAAGTTTTCCCAGAACCTGTAGGTCCAATCATAATAATATTACTTTTTTGTAATTCTACATCATCATCATATATATGCCCAGAATATACCCGTTTATAATGATTATAGACAGCAACAGCTAATGCTTTTTTAGCTCTTTCTTGTCCTATTACATATTCATCTAACTTTGAATTAATTTCAACAGGTTTAGGAATCTCTGTCCATTGAGTAGTTTCTTGAAAATCATCAAACTCTTCATCGATAATTTCTGCGCATAATTCAATACATTCATCACAAATATATACATTAGGACCAGCAATCAATCGTTTAACTTGCTCTTGATTTTTTCCACAAAAAGAACATTTTAGCTGTTTTTTTTCATCATATCGGTTGGCCATTACGTCACCTCACTGTTTTACCTTACTTTCTTGTAATTACCTGATCAATCACTCCATACTCTTTTGCTTGAGTAACATCCATAAAAAAGTCTCGTTCTGTATCTCTTTCAATCACTTCTAAAGGCTGACCAGTATTTTCACTTAAGATTTTGTTTAATCTTTCTTTTATTCTTAATATTTGTTCTGCATGAATTTTAATGTCCGTTGCTTGTCCTCTAGCACCTCCTAGAGGTTGATGAATCATAATTTCTGAATTAGGTAGGGCAAAACGTTTTCCTTTGGTTCCTCCAGCAAGTAAAAAAGCTCCCATGCTTGCTGCCATTCCAATACAGATCGTAGATACATCTGGTTTAATATAACGCATTGTATCATAAATAGCAAAACCAGCACTCACAGAACCACCTGGACTATTAATATATAAGTGAATATCTTTGTCAGGATCATCTGCTTCTAAAAATAATAACTGAGCTACGATTAAACTAGCAGTAACATCGTTGACTTCTTCTCCCAAAAAAATAATACGTTCTTTTAAAAGTCTAGAATAAATATCATAGGAACGTTCTCCCCGATTGGTTTGTTCTACAACAACAGGTACCAAACTCATTTTGCATTCCTCCTATTTGTTTTATCATATGTAGAATAAAATAAATTTATTCTACCTCTTTTGCATGTTCCATTACAAAAGCAAGTGCCTTCGTAACTTTCATATCTTCTTTCATATACTCTTTTTCACGTTCTGAAATACTTTCTTTTAATTTTTCAACTTCCATTTTGTACATTTCTGCCATTTTCTTTATTTCTTCTTCCAACTCTTCATTAGAAACTTCTATATTTTCTTCTTTTGCAATAACTTCTAACGCAAGTCTAGATTGAATATTACGAAGAGCATCTTTTTTAAAGTTTTCTCGTAAAGTCATCATATTATTACCGGTAAACTGTAAATAAGTATCTAAAGGAAGACCTTGATATTGTAATCGTTGAGAAAAATCTTGTACCATTTGATCCACTTGAGTTTCGATCATAGGATCCGGTATTTCCATTTTAGCATTTTCAATAACCTTTTCCATTACTTTATCTTCTTTTTCATGTTCTGCTTGATGTTCCTTTTGTTTTAAGAGTGTTGCCTTAAGATCTTTTTTATATTCATCTAATGTATCAAATTCAGAAACATCTTTTGCAAACTCATCATCTAATGCAGGTAATTCTTGTTCTTTAATTTCTTTTACAGTAACTTTAAAAAGAGCAGGTTTGCCTGCTAACGCCTTTTCATGATAATCTTCTGGGAACGTTACATTAACTTCTACTTCTTCACCTATATTTTTACCTATTAATTGTTCTTCAAATGTATCAATAAATGTACCTGAACCAATAGTTAGAGGATAATTTTCTCCTTTTCCTCCTTCAAAAGGTTCTCCATCTACAAAGCCTTCAAAATCAATGCTTAATTGATCCTTATCTTGTACTGGACGATCCTCTATTGTAATAATACGAGCATTTTGTTGTTGTGTTTTTTCCAATTCTGCTTGTACTTCTTCGTCTGTTACTTCTACTTGGATTTTTTCTATTTCAATATCTTTATATTGTCCTAAAACTACTTCTGGCTTTACAGCTACTTCAGCTGTAAAAATAAGATTTTTTCCTTTTTCTACTTGTTCTACGTCAATTTTAGGTTGAGATACTACCTCTAAATTATTTTCTTCAATTGCTTTTTCATAAGCATCTGGAATTACATAATTAATAGCATCTTCATAAAAAACTTCTGCACCATAATATTTTTCTGCAATAGTACGTGGTACTCTACCCTTTCTAAATCCAGGTATATTTAAATGTTTTTTATTTTTGTTATAAGCATACTTCATTCCTTCTTCAAATCTGTCTGCGTCTACTTCTATTGTAAGCTTAATCATATTTTTTTCTAAAGCTTCTACTTTTGTGCTCATTCTTTTCCTCCTTAAAGTTCCTTTCTGTTCATTACTATATAACCTATGAACATTCTTTACCCATTATTCTATTATATCATAGGGATATAGTAAAGTAAAACTTATTTCTTTGAATTTTATTATATCAGCCATTAATTCCCGTGACAAGACTACAATCATATTTCTTCAACTATTTATAAAACATAAAACGTAAAGTACCAAGCTTTCCCTATAGTTTTTATATGAAATTTTGATATAATGAATATGGATTTAATAAAACTACACTATAGGAAGGACACTCTTATGACCAAAACAACATTTCTTGAAGTATACCAAAAAAATATAGCTCCTAAATTAGAAAAAATCGACTTATTTTTAAAAACAGAACCAGAACATTTAAATATACATACAACTGCTTCATTACTCTATATTTCAGAAGAAGAAGTGAATGAAATTATGAAAAGAGAAAAAATTTCCTCTATAAATCCTGCCACTTTTTTTATGATTATGTATCATGGTAGTAGTGAATTGTGTAAACTTCTTAAAAGAGAATGGGAAAGAAAAAGTCCTGTAGAATATTCTATTGAAGACATCTCTTATATTTATAATCTTCCTCCTCATAAAGTCTACTCTGCAGTCGATACATTAGGTATTGAAAACATTACTTCTGAAACCATATACGAACTTTTTTCTTGTATACATTTAGATATATTACAGTAATAAGTATATTAAATTGCTATTATTTCTTCTTTCAATTCTTTCATTTTTTCAGCACTAATCAAGATTTTTACCAGTTGCAAACTAAAATCAAGTGCAGTACCCACTCCTCTAGAAGTAATAATATTCCCATCTTGTACAACAGATTGCGTAACCACTTGTGCTCCCTGCAAAGAAGACTCAAAACCAGGATAACAAGTGGCTTTTTTATTCACTAAAAAATTTAATTTCCCAAGAATACTAGGAGCAGCACAAATAGCACCAATATATAAATTTTTATCCATCGCTCTTTTTAATTTTTGTTCTAATCCTTTATGCTTTTCTAAATAAGTTGTTCCTGGCATTCCTCCTGGTAAAACCAAAAGATCTACTTCTTGTTGGGCTACCTCATGAAACTGTTTATCTGCTTGTATCATAATATCATGTGTTCCTTTAACCGTTAAAGCATCCATCATCGATACTGTTATAACCTCTACCCCTGCTCTTCGAAGTATATCTACCACCGTCAATGCTTCTACCTCTTCAAATCCATCTGCTAAATAAACATGAGCTTGTTTCATCCGAGTTCTCCTTTCTTTTCTATCTACTTATTTTATATAGTAATATTATAACATAAAAAAAGCTTCTCTATGTCTTATACATTTATCATAAAGAAGCCTTTTTATTTACTTAAACCAAAATGTAGTAGCCAACCATATAAAAAGTGCTAATCCCAAAACAAAAATAAGAATATATGGTAATACTATTTGAATAACAGCTATACTCATAGCTATTATATCACTAAAACTGAATCGTATTTCCTTTTGGTCGTTTTTTAACTGCGTCGATTTTTTTTGCTTCGTCACAAAATCACATCCATTATTTTGCAAAATGACATGCAACAAAATGATTACTTCCATCGGTACCTAAATTTCTAAATTCTGGGACTTGTTGTTTACAAATATCTTTTGCATATGGGCAACGGGTATGAAACTTACAACCTTTAGGTGGATTAGCAGGGCTTGGAATATCCCCACGTAGCAAAATTCTTTCCTTTTTCACAGTAGGATCTGGAATAGGAATAGCAGATAATAACGCTTGTGTATAAGGATGTTTTGGATCATCATATAAATCTTTCTTGTCTGCCAACTCTACTAAAGATCCTAAATACATAACTCCTACTCGATCACTAATATGTTTTACTACACTCAAGTCATGAGAAATAAATAAATAAGATAATTTCATTTTTTCTTGTAATTCCATTAATAAATTAATGATCTGTGCTTGAATAGAAACATCCAATGCTGATACTGGTTCATCCGCTACAATAAAAGATGGATTTAATGCAAGTGCTCTTGCAATCCCAATTCTTTGTCGTTGTCCTCCGGAAAATTCATGAGGATAACGATTAATATGATAATCGGCCAATCCACATATTTTAACAATTTCTCTAATCCGATCATCCAATTCTTTCCCTTTTTTGTACATTTTATGTTGCACTAAAGCCTCTCCTACCGTAGCTCCTACGGACATACGAGGATTTAAAGAACTATAAGGATCTTGAAATATAATTTGCATATCACGTCTAAGTTCTAGCATTTCCTTTTTTGAAGCATTAAATACGTCTTTTCCTTTATAATAAACTTCCCCGCTTGTAGGTTCTAATAATCGTAAAATAGTCCGCCCTGTTGTTGATTTACCACAACCTGATTCACCTACAAGACTTAACGTTTCTCCTTCATATAAATTAAAAGATATATTATCAACTGCTTTTACATCTCCTACTTTTTTTCTTATAAATCCTTGATAAATAGGAAAATATTTTTTTAAATTTTTAACTTCCAATAATGGTTTATTTTGCACTTGATTCCACCTCCCCACTAGCTACAAAACAACTGACCTGATGATTGGAATCTACCTTTTTTAACTCCGGTTGACGTTGTTTACATAAATCAGTAGCATATTTACATCGTGGCCAAAAATAACACCCTTTGGGAAGATCCGTTGGATTAGGAACCATCCCTGGAATACTATCTAATCGATCCTTATCCTCCTTAAGGTTTGGTTTTGAATTTAAAAGTCCAATGGTATAAGGATGTTTAGGATTCGCAAATAGTTCTTTTACAGGACCTTCTTCTACTACTTTTCCTGCATACATCACTACTACATAATCAGCCATTTCTGCTACTACCCCTAAATCATGAGTAATTAACATAATAGCTGTATTTAATCGTTGTTTTAAATCATTCATTAAATTTAAAATTTGAGCTTGAATCGTAACATCTAACGCAGTTGTAGGTTCATCTGCAATTAAAACCTTAGGCATACAAGCTAAAGCCATAGCAATCATGACTCGTTGACGCATTCCTCCACTTAATTGATGAGGATATTCATCTACAATTTTTTCCGCTCTAGGAATTTGTACTAGTTGTAGCATTTCAATTGCTTTCTTCTTTGCATCTTTTTTTGATAATTTTTGATGCAACATCAACGTTTCCATGATTTGATATCCAATAGTAAAAACAGGATTTAACGATGTCATCGGCTCTTGGAAAATCATTGATATTTCATTTCCCCGAATATTACGCATTTCTTCGTCGGATAAATCCAATAAATCGTTCCCTTGATATAGAATTTGTCCAGATTCAATTTTACCTGGTTCTTGAATTAGACGCATTACAGACATGGAAGTAATACTTTTTCCACAACCCGATTCACCTACTATACATAAAGTTTTTCCTTCATCTACATGAAAATTAACACCATCAACTGCTTTTACAACTCCCTTATCTGTATAAAAATAAGTTCGTAAGTCTTTTACTTCTAATAAATGTTTACTCATAATTCACCTCCTAACGATGTGACTTAGGATCTACCGCATCCCGAAGTCCGTCTCCGATTAAATTAATACTAATAACCGCTAAAAATATACATAATCCTGGTGGTATCCAAAGCCAAGGACGAGTCGTTAATATATGTGCATCTCTTGCACTTAATACTAAATTTCCCCATGTAGGTGTAGGAGGTACTACTCCTAAACCTAAAAACGAAAGGGAAGACTCACTTAATATAGCAGAAGCCATTCCTAATGTGGCATATACAATAACATATCCTAACGTATTGGGAATCAAATGTTTGAAAATTTTTCGTCTATCCGATAAACCTAATGCAGTAGCAGCTAACATAAATTCTTGTTCTCGCAAAGACAAAATCTGTCCTCGTATAATCCTAGCCAACCCGGGCCAACTCAATAAACCAATGATAAACATCGTAATATACATCTTATACTCCCCAGGTAATCCTTCTCCTACTACAGCAGAAATGGTAATCGCTAATGGTAAGAAAGGAAAAGACATAACAATTTCCGTTATTCTCATTAATAAATTATCAATCCATCCACCATAGTAACCAGCAATACCACCTATAATAATTCCTAAAACAATACTAATAATAACAGCAAATAAACCAACTTTTAATGATACACGACCACCATATAAAATACGAGTCAAATAATCTCGTCCTAAATTATCAGTACCCAACCAATGCGCCGCCGAAGGTGCCTGATTTCTAGCTGCTTTATCAATCGTTTCTAACTGATAAGGAGTAAGGAATGGTGCAAATATAGCACTTAATACTAACAATATAAAAATAATAAGTCCCGCTACTGCTGTTTTCTTTTTCTTAAAACGTGACCATACCATCATCCATGGGCTCATTACTTTAGTTTTATTTATATTTTGTTCTTCCTGCATTCTTATCACCTCTCCTCTACTTTTACTCTTGGATCTACCAGGGCATATCCCACATCAGCCAATAAATTTCCTATCAATGTTAATATTGAAAAGAACATCATCAGTGCCATCATTAAATTGTAATCTCTTTGATTAATGGCATCTACCATAACTCGTCCAATACCTGGCCATCCAAAAATACTTTCTAAAATAACAGCTCCTGAAAAAAGACCAGGAATTTGAAAGCCTAATAAAGTAACAAGTGGAATAAGAGCATTTCGAAAAGCATGACGATAAATAACTACTTTATCTTTTAAACCTTTCGAACGAGCGGTACGAATATAATCTTGGTTTAATACATCTAACATTCCATTTCGTGTATAACGAACCAATCCAGCTAGACTAGAAATTGTTAAAACAATAGCAGGAAGTACCATATGATGTGCCACTTCTAAAAATCGAGCAAAACCAGTCGTTCTACTTCCAGCATCTATCATTCCATTAATAGGAAACCATTGTTTTTTTACGGCAAATGCATAAATCAAAAGAAGTCCAAAGAAAAAAGAAGGCATAGAAATTCCAAATAAAGAAAAAAGTGTCCAGAAACTATCCGTCTTTGAATATTGTTTTACTGCACTAACAATACCAATAGGAATAGAAATTAAAAAAGCAAGAATAAATACAATTACATTTAATATAAAAGAATTCCAAATAAAATCAGATATTACTGCACTAACAGGCTTCTTATAAATATAAGATTCCCCAAAATTCCCATGAATAGAGCGTTTAAGCCAATGATAATATTGAACAGGAATGGGCTTATCGTATCCAAGTCGTTCCATTTCTGCTTGTCTTTCCTCCGCCGTAGCCTTAGGATCTAAATTCGATCCAACAGGATTTCCAGGAGTTAATTTAATAATTCCAAAAATACAAATTGAAATAATAAAAATAACTGGAATCATATGCAAAATCCGCTTTAGGATATATTTTATCATAATTTCCCTCCTATATATTATAATATAACATTAACATAACCTATAAATACGAAACAAAAGCCCTGCAAA
>JAAYSE010000074.1 GCA_012524135.1 Candidatus Epulonipiscium sp.
AAACACTCTATTTTAAAAAGACCTTGAATTTTTTAATACTCTTTACAATACTACATAGAAAATACTTTTATTATATATCTATATCTAACTTTTTTCAATTGAAAAATTTAAATACTTTTTTCAAAACATCTCTATGCCTTATAAAAACTATCTCTCTAGCTAAATATAAGAACAAATTTTCGCCTATTTATTTGACTCAACTTCATTATAACGGTATACTAATAAATATTGTGGGTAACCAATGACCCATAAAATATTATATTAATAGGAGTGATGCGTCATCAATTTTTTAGGAAAAATGAAGGTTTGGATGAGTGTAGTTTTGAGTACAATGATCTTCTTGACTGCTTGTACACCGGAAACAAAAACTTCCGCTGAAAAAGACACTCTAGTATTTGCTGATGCTGGGTGGGATAGTATACGAATTCATAATGCTATCGCAGCACATATCATCGAAAATGGATACGGATATAATACAGATGTAATGACAGGTTCTTCACCTATTACTGTACGTGGTCTTATACAAGGCGATATTGACTTATATATGGAAGTATGGACAGACAATGTTCAGGAATTATATGATTCAGGTATTGAAAGTGGAGATATTGTAGAATTATCTATTAACTTTGATGATAATGCACAAGGGCTTTATGTTCCTACGTATATGATCAAAGGTGATCCTGAAAAAGGAATTGAACCTATAACCCCCGAACTTAAATCAATTGCAGATTTGCCTAAATATTGGGAGGTTTTTCAAGATCCAGATGATCCTACAAAAGGTCGAATATATGGAGCACCCCCAAATTGGGCTGCTGATGAAATATTACGTGAAAAATTTGAAACCTATCATTTAAGTGAAAATTTTAACTACTTTAATCCTGGATCTGATACATCATTAACAACTTCTCTCGTATCTGCAGTAACCAAAGGTAAACCTTGGTTAGGATATAGTTGGGAACCTACTTGGATCATGGGTAAATATGATATGACTTTAATCAAAGATGAACCTTATGATGAAGAAAAATGGAACAATGGATATACCTGTGAGTTCCCAGGAGTTAAAGTTACCGTAGCTGTGAATAAAGATGTACTTGAAAAAACTCCAGAAATAGTAGACTTCTTAAAAAATTATAAAACAAGTTCTGATTTAACCAATAAAATGCTTGCTTATATGCAAGATAATGATGCAGAAGCTGAAGAAGCTGCGAAATGGTTTTTACAAGAATATGAAGATATATGGACCCAATGGGTACCTGAAAATATTAGTACTAAAATAAAAGAAACTATATAATTAAAATTAAACAAGGATGGGAGTTTATGGAAATATGAATGTTTTTCCAAAAATATTTCAACTTGATTTAGGTATATATGTAGAAAAACTTGTAAATTGGCTCACCCTGCATTTTCAAGATCTTTTTGATGCTTTAACAATAGGTATTAAATGGATTGTGTCCAATATACAAAATATCCTTGGAATATTTCCTTGGTTTATATGGATTCTGCTTATATTTTTATTAGGTTGGAAAATTAAAAATTTGAAATCTGGGCTATCTTATGGCTTTATGGTATTTATCATCGGTTTATTAGGATTATGGAATGAAATGATCCTCACCTTATCTATCGTGCTTACTGCTGTTATTCTAAGTATATTGATTGGAATTCCTATTGGAATTTATACTGCTTATCATCCAAAACTAGAAGCCGTCATCAATCCTATATTAGATGGAATGCAGACTATGCCTAGTTTTGTCTATCTGATTCCTGCCATGATCTTTTTTGGATTAGGAACAGTCCCTGCTGTATTTGCAACGATTATTTACTCTACTCCTCCATGTATACGGCTTACCTGTTTAGCAATTAAACGAGTACCAACGGAAATGAAAGAAGCCGCTTATTCTTTTGGTTCTTCACCTTGGCAAGTATTGACAAAAGTCGAACTGCCACAAGCTTTACCTACCATTATGGCAGGCGTAAACCAAACTATGATGATGGCTATGTCTATGGTTGTTATTTCTTCGATGATTGGTGCCAAAGGACTGGGTGAAAATGTATTAATCGCAATCAATCGATCGGATATTGCAATGGGATTTAATTCAGGAATTAGTATTGTATTTCTAGCGATTATCCTTGATCGAATTACCCAAATAATATCGAAAGAAAAAAACAATGTATCATCTAGTTAATGGAGGTTAAAAATGTCTGAAAAAATAATCGTTAAAAATGTAGTAAAAATTTTTGGTTCCAAACCAAAATTAGCGTTAAATAAATTAAAATCAGGTTTATCAAAAGAAAAAATTTTACAACAAACAGGTCAAACGATAGGAGTAAATAATGTTTCTTTTTCCGTAAATGAAGGAGAATTCTTTGTTATTATGGGGCTATCAGGTAGTGGAAAATCTACTCTTGTGCGATGCCTGAATCGTTTAACTACACCTACTTCTGGCCAGATTATCATTGATAAAGAAGATATTGTACAATATGATAAACATCAATTACGAGAATTTCGGCAAAAAAAAGTGGGTATGGTCTTCCAAAATTTTGGTTTATTTACTCATCGAACTGTCTTAGAAAATGTTGAATATGGACTGGAAATTCGAAAAGTAGATAAAGAAAAAAGAAGAAATATTGCTTTGCAAGCGCTAAAAAGTGTTGGATTAAAAGGTTGGGAAGAAAAGATGCCCAATGAATTAAGTGGAGGAATGCAACAAAGAGTGGGGCTTGCTAGAGCTTTAGCTAATGATCCTGATATTCTTCTTATGGATGAACCTTTTAGTGCTCTGGATCCCCTAATTAGGAGAGAAATGCAATTAGAATTATTAGAAATACAATCCAAACTTAAAAAAACAATCATTTTTATTACCCATGATATTAATGAGGCTTTTCGTCTAGGTGATAAAATAGTTGTTATGAAAGATGGAGAAATTGTACAACAAGGAACACCTGAAGAAATTTTAAACCATCCATCCGATGAATATATTGAGGATTTTGTAAAGAGCATTGATCGAACTAAAGTAATACAAGCTAAAAATATTATGCAAAAGCCAAATGCTCTTGTATCTATCACAGCTGGTGTTAGAAGTGCTATTCATGAAATGGAAGAAAACAGTCTATCTAGTGTATTTGTTATTGGAAAAGATAGAGTATTAAAAGGTATTGTAACCATTGATGATTGCGTAAAAGCAGTAAAAAATAAACACTCTTCTTTAACCGAATTGTTACGTCATGATTATTATGAAACGACAGAAGATGAATATATTGAAAATCTTTTAGAAGATGCAACAAAATCCAAATATCCTATTGTTGTATTAGATAATAATCGTAAACTATTAGGTATTATTGTACGCACAACCATTCTAGCTGGTCTATTACCTACGAATGGTTATGATTCCAATTAAATATTTACTCTGTAAAAATAAATGCTAAAAAGGTAGAAGACAAACCATTTATCGTCTTCTACCTTTTTATTCATTATCCATCATTGAAATTGTATTTTCTCTATATTCAAAAAATAGGTTACATCTTTACGCTCTACAACAACCTGAATTTTATGTCGTAATTCTATGTCTTCTAAAATTTTTGTAAGTAATTCTTTCGTTGGATTAATAGCAAAAGGATAACCCACCATCTGAAACATCGTGAAATCTCCCGCTGTATCTCCATAAGCATAACTTTTATTTAAATCAATCTCATACTTTTTAACAAGTTCTCTCATTGCTTTCTGTTTACTTACAGAATCCCACATAGGAATAACTTTTCCATTATAAGTTCCTTGAGTATTTTTTTGATAAATCGTCCCTCTATAATCATCCATTCCATATTTATTAGACATTTCTCTTACTAATTCTATGGGAGACCCTGATATAGCAATCACTTTATGACCTTGTTGTTGATGCCACTTAATTTTAGATCTAGAAAAAGTATATACCCGTTCTCCCTTTTGTTCTACTACCTTTTTAGCTGCGTATTCCATATGAAAAGGATGCATACCTTCTAAAGCTTCTTTATATACTTCTACCATCTTTTGTAAATAAGTGTCATAGTCTCCTTTCCGTTTATCCCAATCTAAAAAAGCCGGTCGTACCTCTGTATGCCACTTACTCATATCAATTAAATCGTAATTTATCATTTTCTTAAATAACTCTGTAATTAATCCTTCTCGATAAAT
>JAAYSE010000075.1 GCA_012524135.1 Candidatus Epulonipiscium sp.
CCTGAGTTTAAAACCTTCATGGAAAGATAAGGATATTATTGGGAGATGTTTATTCTTTCACCGTTAATTATTATACCTTGTACATTTTCAATTTCAATTATATGTCCTCTAAAAATAAGAGTAGATTCATTTTCGTAAGTATGAATGGAGGATTGGTTCAATTCAATGATAGTCCCGTCACTATACTCAACATAAACCATATCACTATGATTATAATCAGCCGACATATTTTGGGGTAAATGAACAGTGATGCCAATGGGTGACAATGAAACCATATCTATTCTTAATTTATCGCCGTTTATAGGAATCTCTTTGTCAACATGAAATTCGGTTGTGACCTTTTCCGGAATCATGAATGAAAACTCCCAATTGCCTTCTGTAATCTTCGGTGATTTCATATAGTCAATGGTAATGGATAAATCATTTAACTGTTCCGGATTTGTTATACTGTCATAAATAAGTTCACTGTATTCATCATGGGGTTCTTTGCTGTAGCTTTCGTAGGCATACTTCCTGTCAGCTATAAAGTCAATCCTTGCTGCTGCATCATAAACGATTTCTTTTTCTGAATGTACAAGTTTTGCATGGATGTAGTGACCGTCAACGAAAGCGGTATCATCCAATATAGCTTTCATTTGTATGTGAAATAGTCCATCTACAAAGCCTATATTCGATGTCTTCGGAAGAACCGGTTTTTTCTAAAATATTGCCTACTACAACCCACAAGAGTTTATTGTAATGCTCCATTATGTAATCAAATATATCCATATCTTTTTGTCGTAGCCTTTTTGCAATTTCTTTATCCGTCATTTTTCATCATCTCCTTTTGTTTATATCGTTCATGAATTCTTATACATACATAACGATGGAACTAAAGAAAACACTTAAAAAAGCCGTTAATTATTTTTCTATTCAAATAGATTATGATACAATATGTTTGAATAGAAAAGAGGATAATAAAAATTATATCTGTATAGAGAAGTATAGGAGAGATGGAAGTATGAAAGGATTATTGTCGAATAGAAGGGAAGATAGTCACAAGGGTGATTATGGTAGAGTACTAATTATAGGTGGAAGTAGGGGAATGACAGGAGCTCCCTATTTAGCTTCTCAATCCGCTCTTCGAACTGGTTCAGGGTTAGTATATACGATGGTTCCACAATCTTTAGAAACTATTATGTGTATTAAACTGATAGAAGCCATAGTAAAACCTATAGAGGATAAAGGAAAAGGTCATTTTATTAGCGAATCTTTAAATACTATCGTAAAAGAGATAGAAAATATGGATGCATTAGCTATAGGACCTGGCATGGGAGTAGATACGGAACGAATAGAGTTAATAGGTGAAGTAATAAAATCTTCAGAAGTACCTATGGTTATAGATGCGGATGGTATTAATTGTATATCCTATAATGTTGCTATGTTATTGAAAAAAAAACGTTCAATTATTATTACTCCTCATCCAGGGGAAATGGGACGATTGATGAAAAAAAACATTCATGAAATCCAAGAGAATAGAGAATACTATGCTAGATATGCGGCTGAAAAATATAATATATTTGTCGTGTTAAAAGGTCATAAGACGATCGTAGCATCCCCGCAGGGTCAATTGTATATAAATAATACTGGTAATCCTGGTATGGCTACTGCTGGAAGTGGAGATGTTCTTACAGGAATTATTACCAGCCTTTTAGGACAAGGAGTAAATCCTTTTGAAGCAGCAAAACTAGGAGTATATCTTCATGGAATGGCTGGAGATTTAAGCCGTGATAAAAAAGGAGAATATGGTATTATAGCGACAGATATTGTAAAAAATATTCCTTATAGTATTAAAATATTAATGAAGAAAGAAAATTTGTGTTGATATAGAGAAAAAAATCAAATTTTTAAAGCAGATGGCAGCTTGCAACCCCATTTGCTTTTTTAGTTTTTCGAAAGGTGTATTATTTTAAAGATAAGTAAAATATTTAAAAAATAAAGAAAACAAGTAGTCACAACAATAACATTGCGAGAATGTATAAAGGGTGCTATTATATAAGATACTTATTTTAAAACAAATAGAATTTTTTAAAATAGAAAGGATGGTTCTCTTGGTAGATACAGGAGAAACAGAATCAGTGGAGATAGAGAAGAGGGCTTTTAAGTTATTAGAAGAAAAAGATGCAGATATGCGTACAAGAAAATATAATGGGCCTTTTTTGTTGGGGTTAACAATCTTTTTAGTTGCTTGGACTATTTTTCAACTATATTTTAATACTATCGGCGTGATAGATGCTATTACTTTACGAGCATATCATTCTATGTTTTTGCTTTTATTTACCTTTTTACTTTATCCAACATATAAAAAAGAAAAAAAGATTAGAAAAGCTCCGCCTATCCACGATATGATTTTATTTTCATTAACAATAGTTGTTTTTATGTATATGATTCTAAACTATCAAAGAATTGCAATGACAGGTGGACTTTTAAACAAAATAGATGTAATAATAGCCGGAATAGGTATTCTTCTCGTTTTAGAAGCAGGAAGAAGGGCTAGTGGAAATTTGGTTATTTTGGCAATTGTGTTTTTGTTATTTAACTTTTGGGGTAAATATATTTCTGGAACTTTAGGACATTCAGGATTTTCTATAAAAAGAGTACTTAGTCATATGTTTTGGGGAAGTCAAGGTATTTTCGGAATAGGCATTGGAGTAAGTGCTACGTATATTTTCCTTTTTGTTCTTTTTGGTAGTTTCTTAAAACATAGTGGATTTAGTCAATGTATCAATGATATTGCATTGACTTTAGTAGGTCGTTCTCCTGGAGGACCTGCAAAGGTAGCAGTATTAGCTAGTGCATTATTAGGCATGATGAATGGAAGTGCTATTGCTAATGTAGCTACTACGGGAACTATTACTATTCCTTTGATGAAAAGAACGGGATATAAGGCAGAGTTTGCAGGAGCTGTAGAAGCTGTAGCTTCTACAGGAGGTCAATTTGCACCTCCTATTATGGGAGCAGTCGGATTTGTGATGGCTGAGTTTTTAGGTTTAGATTATGTACAAGTGATGATAGCAGCTTTTTTGCCTGCCTTTTTATATTATTTAGGAATTCTTGTATCTGTGCATTTGGAAGCAAAAAAATTAGGATTAAAAGGACTTTCAAAAGAAAATATACCGAATGCTGTAAAAATAATGAAAGAACGGGGACATCTCATTATTCCTTTAATGGTATTAATTGGAATGCTGTTACTAGGTTATACTCCCTTGTTTTCGGCTGCAATTGCTATAGTTTCCACAATTGTGGCTTCTTGGATTCGTAAAGAAACAAGAATGAATTTTAATACCATTATTATAGCAACAGTAGAAGGGGCAAAAGGAGCTATCGGGGTAGGAGTATCTTGCATACTGATTGGTTTAATTATTGGTACAGTATCTTTAACGGGTTTAGGACTTAACTTTGGTTATTTAATTTTAAAAATAGTAGGAGAAGGGCAGCTTTTCTTAGGTGGCTTGATGGTCATGATTATGAGTATTATTCTAGGAATGGGTGTACCAGGTGTAGCAGCTTATGTAATTGTAGCTGCAGTAGCAGTACCTGTTTTAATAAAAGTCGGAGCTACCCCTATAGCAGCTCATATGTTTTGTCTTATTTATGCCTGCTTATCGAATATTACTCCACCTGTAGCTATGAGTTCTTATGTAGCGGCAGGCATAGCCAAATCGAATCAAACCAAAACTTCATTGATTGCTGTAAAATTAGGGATAACAGGATTTATTCTTCCTTTTTTCTTCTTAAATAATCCTATCTTACTTTTAGGAAGTATAGAGAATGTACCTTTTTTATTAATACTTCGAGCATTGATTACGGCTTCTATGGGAGTAATAAGTTTATCTGCTGGATTAGAAGGAATATTAATAAAAAAATGTTCTATAATCACCAGAATAACGTTAATTATTATAGGATTTTTAACTATTGATCCAAAATGGCAAACGGATATTTTAGGTATTATATTATTAGCTTTGATTATCATTTTTCAAAAAAAGAAAGGGCAAGAAATAGAATAAATTGCTAAAAGTGATACTATAAAATAAAGTATCATTTTCGTGAGTTGATTTTATAATTCAAAATAATACTATTTAATAGGACTTGATAAAATTATTATACTATCTCTATATAACAGTTCTAATAAATATAAAAATTACTCAACAAAAAATTTGTTTTACGAACAGAATAAAAATAGATATATAGACATAGAAGGGAAGTTATAAAAATGAAAAAAATATGGTTACCAATGATAATTATGATGATGATAGCAACAGGATGTGTAAATAAAGCAGATAATAATATAAATACAAAAAAGGAAATGGTAACGATTAATATTCCGACAGCAGCAACAACAGGTACTCTTTATCCTTTAGGTTCGGCTATAGCTAATTTATGGAATAGCGAATTAGATTATGTAAAAGCCAATGCTCAAGCTTCTAATGGTGGTATTGAAAATTTAAACTTATTGCAAAGTGGAGAAGCTCAAGTTAGTATGGCAGTAACGAGTATTATGTATGAATCATTTAAAGGAGAAGGAATATTTGAAGGAAAATCGAATGATAAATTAAGAGTGATTGCAGGTTTATATTATAATCCCAATCAAGTTGTAGTACGAAGAGAGTCTGGTATTGATAGCCTACAAGACATTGCTGGAAAGAGTTTTGCTTCGGGAGCACCTGGAAGTACAACGGAGGTAGAAACCAAACTACATTTACAAGAGGCTGGAATTGATTATCCAGATGGCTTAAAAACACAATTTGTTGGTTTTACGGAATCAATTGATTTGATGAGAAATAAACAATTAGATGGGGCTTGGATCATGGCGGGATTGCCAACGGCAGCAGTAACAGAAATTACAACGACTGCCAGTGGAAAACTTATTTCTATCGAAGAGGATGTTATTAGAGGATTACAAAAAAAATATCCTTGGTATGCAAGGGTTATTATTCCAGCGGGTACATATGAAGGACAAGATCAAGATATTACTACGACAGCGATTAAAATGGCATTATTTACTACAGATGATCTCTCGGAAGAGGTAGTATATGATTTAACAAAAACTTTTTGGGAAAATATTGAAACCTTACAAACATCTAATCATGCCCTAAAAGGAATAAAAATAGAAGAGGCTATTTCAGATCTAGCAGGACTTCCATTGCATCAAGGAGCTATTCAATATTATAAAGAAAAAGGGATTTTAGAATAAGGAATAGACGTTGGATAACAATGTGTATATTCGTTTTCATTATTTTTAGTTATCATGTAGTCATAATCAAATAAAAAATAAGTATTAGAAAATGGAGGAATTATATTGGATCATGAAAGATTACTTAAACAAATAGAGTTTATAAAAGAAATTGATAAGGCAAAACAAATATTTAGGCAAAACGTGGTAATAGGAACAACTAGAAATGAAAATGATGCAGAACATTCTTGGCATTTAGCGGTTATGGCTCTGCTACTTTCTGAGTATTCTACAACAAAAAATATGGATATATTAAAGATCGTAAAAATGGTTTTGATTCATGATTTAGTAGAGATTTATGCAGGGGATACTTTTTGTTATGATGAAAAGGCTAATGAAGACAAAGCAGATCGTGAAAATAAAGCGGCACAAAAGTTATTTGCTATTTTACCGGAGGATCAAACAAAAGAAATGTGGGGATTGTGGCAAGAGTTTGAAGAAGGAAAAACACCAGAAGCAAAATTTGCAACTTGTTTAGATCGATTACAACCAATTATTTTGAATTATAATACCAAAGGATATACATGGCAAAGACCTGAGGTAAATAGTGCAAAGGTACTGAAACGCAATAAGCCATTAAAAGAAAATACCCCTTTACTTTGGGAATATGTCAATGAAGTAATAGAAGATTCTATTCAAAAGGGTTATTTAAAGCAATGAATGATTACTCAAATAGGATAATAATCGCCCATCAAAGTAGGATTCATCTTTTGATGGGCGGTTTTTAATTTTTGTCCTTCACATAGGTTCATTTAAACAAAATATTAGAGTTCTTTGATTATAATATCATAAAGTAATAGACATCGTTTTTTCTAATATAACTATAACTCTATAGTATTAAAATTTCTTCTATTTGATGTAGTTCATCTTGTGAAAATGTTAGATTTTGTATTGCTTGTACATTTTCTATAATTTGTGAGGCTTTACTAGCACCGATGAGAGCAGAAGTAATTTTATTGTCGCGAAGGACCCAAGCTAAAGCCATTTGAGCCATACTTTGTCCTCTTTTCACTGCAATTTTATTTAGTTTTTGTACTTTTGCAATAATTTCTGGTGTTACATCATTCGACTTTAAATATCCTGTGGGTATTTTAGCGCGAGAATTAACAGGGATTCCTTTTAAATATTTATTAGTTAGTAGGCCTTGTGCTAAGGGACAAAAAGCAATACTTCCAACGCCATTTTCATTCAATACATCTTGTAGTTCATCTTCTACCCATCGATGGAGCATGGAATATTTAGGTTGATGGATAAGTAGGGGAGTTCCTAAGTCATTTAATATCCGGATAGCTTCTTTTGTTTGATCCGCACTATAGTTAGAAATACCAACATATAACGCTTTTCCTTGTCGGACAGCGGAATCCAGTGCCATCATCGTTTCTTCCATAGGAGTATTTGGATCAGGTCTATGAGAATAAAAAATATCAACATAATCCAATCCCATTCGTTGTAAACTTTGATCAAGACTAGAAAGTAAGTATTTTCTACTTCCACCATCACCGTAAGGACCAGGCCACATCGTATATCCGGCTTTTGTAGATATAATGAGTTCATCACGATAACCAGCTAATTCAGTTTTTAATATTTTCCCAAAATTCTCTTCCGCAGATCCTGGTACAGGACCATAATTATTTGCTAAATCAAAGTGTGTGATACCATGATTAAAGGCAGTTTTAATCATATCTACCATAGTATCATAGATATTGACACTACCAAAATTATGCCATAAGCCTAAAGAAATAGCAGGTAATTTTAAACCACTTTTGCCACAGTTCTTATAGATCATATTTTCATAACGCTCTTGTTTTGGGAATCCCATGTAATCACCTCATGATTTTATTTATTATATATGTATTGTAATTCTTTTCTTTATATATTGCAAATTGAAGGTTTTATAAAAGAAAGTTCATATAGTTTAATTTATCTTGTAACGAATTTTTATTCATGATACACTGAAACAAAGAATAATCATCGAATTGTATTTTGAAATAGAAAGGATGTAAAATATGGAGTTTAGACCTCAAAAAATAAAGAATCTAGAGATCAAAAATCCAATTGTATTACCCTCGATGGTCTGTTTTTCATTTGCTAATAAAAATGGTTTTGTTTCTTCTAAAAATATAGAGCATTATGCTTCTATCGCTAAGGGTGGAGTTGGTCTTATTATTGTAGAAGCTACTTGTGTTACCAAAGAGGGTCGTTTATCTTTAGATCAATTAGGAATCTGGTCGGATGAATATATTGAAGGATTAAGTAAGATTGCACAAGTTTGTCATGAGCAGGGAGCTAAAGTTTTAATACAGCTTCACCATGCTGGACTTCGAACACCAAAAAACGTCAGTCAGGATCCTATTACGTCTTCTTATTATCAAAAGGGAGATTTAGTGGCTAGGGAAATGTCTATTACTGAAATTCAAAAAATACAAAATGATTTTATACAAGCGGCTATTCGAGCTGAAAAAGCAGGATTTGACGGTATTGAACTTCATGGAGCACATTCTTATTTAATGACACAGTTTTTTTCATTAAAAGTTAATAAACGTACAGATAATTACGGTGGAACTTTAGAAAATCGATTACGTTTTACTACAGAAATTTATCAAAGTATTAAAGAAAAAGTAGGGAATCATTTTATTGTAGGAATACGAATGGGATGTAATGAGAATGATTTAAAAACGAGTATTAAGATGGCTCAAAAATTTGAAGAACTAGGAATGGATTTTCTCCATGTTTCTACAGGATTTGATAATACTCCTATCAGAGAGGAAGTTCCAGAGAAATTTCCTTGTAATTGGATTGTTTATGGAGCAACAAAAATAAAGGAACAAGTAAATATTCCAGTCATTGCAGTGAATGCGATTAAGACAAAAGAACAAATAGCATATTTATTAGATCATCAGCTAGTAGACTTCGTGGCTGTTGGTAGGGGTCAGTTGGCAGATCATCATTTTGTTAACCATATGAAAAAAGATAAAGCAATCGTTCATTGTTTAGGATGTAAACCATGTCGATGGTTTTTTAATGGAGATCAGTGTCCAAGACATAGAATAAAAAAATAGAAAGAAAAAAGTTTGATTAGAAGTTATAAAAAGATCTATTTGAAGGATAAAATTTATAAAAAATTTGAATAGCTAGAAAACATATTAAAACAAATTACGTATATAGAATAGAGTATAATTGGCTTTGATTTTAACAGATATAAAGGAGGGCTTAATATGGGTATTTTAGCACGTTTTAAAGATATTATGTCTAGTAATATGAATGCATTATTAGATAAAGCAGAAAATCCAGAAAAAATGATTGATCAATATTTACGAAATTTAAACAGTGATCTAGGAAAAGTAAAATCAGAAACAGCTTCTATGATGGCAGAAGAACAAAGGGCAAAGAGAGTTTTAGATGATTGCTTAACAGAGATTACCAAAATGCAAAATTATGCGATTAAAGCATTAGAAATGGGAAATGAAGAAGATGCAAGAAAGTTCTTAGAAAGAAAGGCGAATTTAGCAAATAAAGAAATAGAATTACAAGAAGCTTATCAATTGGCGGTTTCTAATTCGAATCAGATGAAAAAAATGCATGATAAATTGGTTTCCGATATTCAAGAGCTAGAAGCACGTAAAGATATGTTAAAAGGAAAAATGGCAGTAGCTAGAACTCAAGAAAAAATAAATAAAATAGGTTCATCTGTTCATCATGCAAATACATCCATATCTGCTTTTGATCGTATGGAAGAGAAGATAAATAAAGCGTTGGACGAAGCCAATGCAATGGCAAAGTTAAATGCAGATTCTAAAGAGGATATGAAAGATTTAACAGCTAAGTATGATAATAAAGTTGAAACAGATGTTGATGCAGAATTAGAAGCTTTGAAGGCTAGATTCAATAAGTAATTATAATAAGTATGATAAGCTGTAGCTTGAGCTACAGCTTTATAATATTTTTAATAAGTATAATAGAAAGGTGATACAATACTATGGTTCTACATTATAAATGTCCTAATTGTGGCGATGATATGGTTTTTGATAGTAGATCCGGTAAATTGGCATGTCATAGTTGTGGGCAAAAAGAAAATATAGAAGATTTTCCAAATGAATGGATTACAGCTCATTTTTCAGATAAAGAAGTTCAGGAATATCATTGCAAAAATTGTGGAGCCATTCTTTTAACAGACCAAGATACTACAGCTACTGTTTGTAGTTTTTGTGGAGCAGGTGTGGTACTTTTAGATCGACTATCAGGAGATTTAGCACCTGTAAAAGTGATTCCTTTTACTATTAGTAAAGAAGAGGCTATGCAAGCTTTTAAATCTTGGTGTAAAGGAGGAATTTTAACACCGAAAGGATTTATGAACGCAGATAGAATTAAAAATATTACAGGTATGTATGTTCCTTTTTGGCTTTATGATATGAAGAGTAAAGCAGAGGTCAATGCTACTGGTACAAAAGTTAGAACATATACAAGAGGAGATTATATTTATACAGAAACTAAATATTATGATATTTATCGAGAAATGAATCTTGAATATATGAAGGTACCTGTTGATGCGTCAGAAAAAATGAATGATGAACTTATGGATAAGTTAGAACCCTATGATTATACACAATTAAAAGATTTTAATACACCTTATTTAACAGGCTATATTGCAGAAAAATACAATTTTACAGATAAAGATCTTTTATCACGGATTAAGTCTCGTATTGAACAGTATGTAGGTGCTTATATTCGATCTACTATCTTAGGATATACCTCTATTCAATATAAAAATAAACGCATCGATATAGAACAAAAAAATGCTTCTTATACGTTATTACCTGTTTGGATGGTTTATTATGATTATCAACAGTCAGAGCATACTTTTGCTATGAATGGGCAAACAGGAAAAATTGTTGGGAAACCTCCTATTAGTGGTAAAAAAGTAGCTGCTTGGTTTAGTGGAATTGCAGGTACTACCTTTCTTTTATTAAAAATTATTACATGGATAATAGGAGGTGGTTTTTAATGAAGAAAGTGATACCTGTGCTTATCTTTATACTTTTGGTTTTTACATGTATACCTTATACAAAAATATTTGCTTCTGATCATAAACAAAGAATCTATGATTTTGCTGCATTGTTAACAGAAGAAGAAATACAAGAATTAGAAGCTTTATCAAATAAATATAGTGCTAAGAGAAATACAGATATTATTATTTTAACTACCAAGAATACAGAGGGTAGAGATGTTGTAGAATACATGGAAGATTTTTATGATAAACAAGCTTTGGGTTATGATCAACCTTATGGAAATACAGCTATTTTAACTCTTGATATGGAACATAGAGAAGTATATGTAGCAGGTTTTTATCGTGCAGAAAAATATTTAGATAATGATCGATGTGAACAAATTCGGATAAAAATTACACCCGATTTATCTAGTGGAAATTATAGTAAGGCTTTTTATTCATTTATAAAAATTTCTTATCGATATATGGGAATTAGGCCTGGAATGAATCCTGATAATCCATTTTTTCATTGGATGTTTCAACTTTTTATTTCGATTTTAATAGCAGGTGTAAGTGTAGGTATTATGACTTACAATACGGGTGGTAAAATGACGGTTAATGCAAACACTTACCTAAATCCTAAAAAATCTAAGATCATTCAAAGTTGGGATCATTATATACGCTCTTCTGTTACAAGACATAGAAAGCCTTCTAATAATACTAGTTCAAGTGGTGGTATAGGAGGAGGCGGAGGTGGTATATCATCAGGTGGACACTCCCATAGTGGTAGCCGGGGAAGTTTTTGATTATATAATTTATTCACTAAGTAGAAAGGAATGATTGATTATGGCATTTTTTAAAGGACAATGGGCTAATGTAGTAGAGTGGGAAGAATTTAGAGAAGATATGATTTTTTGGAAATGGAGCAATCGAGAAATTAAAAAAGGAAGTAAGTTAATGATTCGTCCAGGTCAAGATGCAGTTTTTTTATATAATGGTAAAATAGAAGGGATTTTTCAAGAAGAAGGAGAATATGATATTGAATCTCAAATTATTCCTTTTTTATCTACATTAAAAGGTTTTAAGTTTGGATTTAATAGTGGAATGCGTGCAGAAGTATTGTTTGTAAATACGAAAGAATTTGTAGTAAAATGGGGTACCAAAAATGCTATTCATATTCCGACACCTCAACTGCCAGGAGGACTCCCTATTCGTGCAAATGGTACTTTTACTTTTAAGGTCCATGACTATATTTCATTAATTGATAAAATGGCAGGAGTGAGGGATTATTACCTGGTAGAAGATGTAAAATTAAGAATTACTTCTATTTTAGATCAACTTTTAATGAAATGGATTTCTAAAGAGGGTAAGGATATGTTTAACCTTCAAGCAAATGCTTTTGATATTGCAAGTGGAATTCGAGAAGATTTAGATATGGCTATTATAAATAATGGAATGACAATTACTGATTTTAATGTAATGAGTTTTAATTATCCAGAGGAAGTACAAAAAATGATTACAAAAGTAGCTTCTCATGGTATGGTAGGAGATTTAAATAAATATCAACAAATTTCCATGGTGGACGGCATTGCTTCTGGTAAAGTAAAAGGAGGAGGAGCTGCATCAGATATGGCAGGTATGATGATGGGGATGAATATGGCCAATCAAATGATGCAAAATATGAACCAAAAACAAAATAAAGTACAACAACCGAGCGATTCATCTTCTTCAAGTTCAGGTATACCTAATTTTTGCCCGAATTGTGGGCAAAAGATAGAAAAAGCTAACTTTTGTTCTAACTGTGGACAAAAATTAATTTAAAAGTTAAAATTATGAATTTTCACCCTTTTCTATTCAATAAATTAATGATATAATAATATTGTTCATTGTTGAATACAAGTAAGAATAGGGGGGAAGATCATAATGCCATTAAACAAACTTAAAAATTTAGCTGGAAATATTACTAAACGAGTAGATATTGATAAGATCAACTTAGATGACATTTTGACCGATTCTTTCATACAAAACAACACAAAATTGAAGACTGTACAAGAATTTATTGACAAAAGTGGTTTTGATATTGTAAGTCTGATTGATTTTCGAAAGATCCCCATGGATGCATTAAATGATTACGTAAAGAGTATTAGTGAATTTAGATCATGGAAAGACATGTTAAAAAATGCAGCTAAAGATATCCTATAATAATTATTACAATTGAATTATATGTTTTGCAACAAAAGGCTTTTAGTCAATCGTTACAATTAGATCTTTATGATCTTGCTTTACTCTTGACTAGGAGCTTTTTTATTCTTGTTTTTAAAAAGTTATATCCATGTATATGGAATAAATATATTTTTAGTTTTAGTAAATTAGTTTGATTCATTTTTTTAGGATGAGGAAAATAATAGGATAAGGAAAATAATATAAAGGAAATATAAAAATTTAATATAGTTATTTATAGATTGTTTAATATTTTTTAAAATGATATACTATAAGTAAAAAAATAGAAGAAAACAGGGAATATATTGTATGTATTTTTATAATATGGAGATAGATGAATGAAAAAAAATATAATGCTTTTCATCGGCATGATTAGTATCATAATCATAGTGATAGTATGGAGACAATCAAAAAGATATAAACATATGGAATATTATATACAAGAACAAAAGTATGATGTATACTTTAATTCAAAAGAGATTATTTTTAATAATGGAAGACAGTCATATTCGATTATTCCTTCTAAAAATCATCAATATATTGATATGGCTATGGGAGATCTTCATTCAGATGGACAAATGAATCTTTTAATATTAGAGGGAAAAAAACCACCGTATGGCGAAGAACTTATTATTTATGATTGGATTGAGAATGCTAATGAATTACAAATTCAAGAAAAATATAGAAATCGTATAGATACTATTCATCCTTGGAAGATAGAAACTTGTGATATTGATGGGGATGGTGAATTAGAAATTTTTATTGCAGTAAATAAATCAACCTATTATTATCCTAAAAAGGAGAATAGACCATTCTTTTTTAACTTTAAAGATGATATACTAGTAAAAAAATGGACAGGCTCTAGAATAAGGGCTCCTTTTATTGATGTATGTTTTACAGATTTAAATGGAAATGGCCAAGATGATTGGATTGTAATCGAAGAAAGTGAAAAAGGAGGAATGGTAGTAGCTACCTATTATTGGTTTGGATTTGGATTTATTTTACAGGCAGAAAGTGAAATCTATGAAGCTATTGACTCAATGAGAGTAAAACAAATGGGTGAAAATAAAGTTATAGAGTTAAATATTCGAGAAAATGGAAAAGTACATACTGTTCTTTTAAAACCTTCATGTTATAAAACAAAAAATGATATTTATCAATTAAAGGAAGGGAGTTAGTAAAATGAGAACGTGGCAAAAAGCTTTATGTATATTCTTGTGTATACCTATGTTACTAATAGGATGCACAGGAAATGTTAAGCGGAATACAACAAGAAATTTTCAAAATAAAAAACAAGATACAACGATTAGTACACGGGATACAAGAATAGAGAATGAAACAGTGGTGGTTTGGAAAAATGCATCCGATTATTCAAATGAAGAAATTCCTTTTTCACCTACTTCTTATCATCCTATAGTTCCTTTTTATAATGTGTCAACTTCACTTAATAATATTGAAAATTCATATCGTTTTCAAAGACTTTCAATGGAACAAATGGATAAAATTATTAAAAATGGATTTGTTGTTTTGGATCCCAATCCTAAATATGCTCATAATTATATGAAAATGTATACTATTTATGAAGATAATACATATGAAAATATTCCTAGTTTTATTACTGTGGATATGGCTCTTCATTTGTACCATAAATTTTTTGATGAAACACTGAAGTTGGTAGAAAAGCAAGAGTTATTTGAAGCATTAAAGCAATTGACAGATAATATGTTGCAAAAAACAATATCGTTGTATGCAACGGTTAAAAATTCATTAGTGAAACAAGATGTTGCAACAATTATGATTTATTTTTCCGTAGCAAATAAATTAATTAACGGTTCTTATGGGGATATTCCAGAAGATTTTTTAATGGTTGCAGAAAAAGAAATTCAAGAAATTGAAAATGCAAAGGGATATAGAAAATCTCCACTTTTTGGTTTCGATATAAATTATGAACAATTTAACGTTCGAGGTCATTA
Organism: Candidatus Epulonipiscium sp.; assembly: GCA_012524135.1. GTDB lineage: Bacteria > Bacillota > Clostridia > Lachnospirales > JAAYNZ01 > JAAYNZ01. Next base: position 14,450 of record JAAYSE010000075.1, read on the forward strand.
TGTAGGAGATGATGTACTTGAACCTTATTTTAAAACAATGATGTGGTATGGACTAATTGGTTATCCTTTTTATCAGGAAAAAGAGGATGAAAAATATTTAGATTATGATTCTATTATCAAAAGTCTACTTATTACCTATATTGCTTTTCAAGAAAGAAATGGAATGGATGATATTGCCCTTTGGGATAAAATTTACTCTCCAACTGATTTTTTTGTAGGACAATCGGATGATATTCATATTTTTGATTTAAAAGATTTAATTTTAACGGTATATGGTGAAGAAGTAGTCCCAGAAGATTTTAGAGATAAAAAATACTATACTCAATTAGAAAAAGAAGTGGATAAGTTGCGCGAACCTCAAATTCAACATCGTTTGATAACAGGAGCAGTCAATGTATCGACAGAAAAACAATTTCGATTTATGGGACAGCGTTATACGCTAGATGGAAATATTATGCAAGAATTAATGTTTCCTATTATCAGACCTGTTCCAACTGGTTTAGATGTGTCAGCTGCTTTTGGAAATAATAAAGCAGAAGAACTTGTCAAAAAATTTTATTTACAAGATTTAAATCCAGAAGAATATGAGAATGAGTTACAAAAAATGAAGAATAAAGTTAATTCTTTATCATTAAAAGATTGGCAATCTAATTTATATAATGGTTGGTTATGGGTACTAAAATCAGTATGGACTCCTATAAAAAACACAGAAGGATTTCCTTTTTTTATGAAAAATCAAGCTTGGGAAAATAAAAATATTCAAACAGGCTTAGGAAGTTATGCAGAATTGAAACATGATACTGTTCTTTATGCTAAACAACCGGTGGCAGAAATGGGTGGTGGTGAAGAATTAGAAGAACCTTATCCTAATTATGTAGAGCCAGCTGTAGAAGTATACGATAAGTTACTATGGTTAGTAAAATATTCTAAAGTAAATTTACAAAAAAGAGAGTTACTATCAGAACGAGGTTTATATGCTTTAGAAAAATTAGAAGAAATTTATACATTATTTAGAGATTGTTCTGTGAAACAATTAGAAAATATACCTATTTCCGAAGAAGAAAATAAAGCATTAAAGTATATTGGAGGAGCTATGGAGTCTATTGAACTTACTTTAGCAGAGGAATATAATCAGGCTATTTCTTCAGCTATTATTTCGGATGTAGCTGGATTTACAGATACAGAAATGTTTTTAGAAATAGGAACAGGATTTCCTAATGAAATTTTAGTTGCGATCTGTAATGAAGGAAAAGTGTATTTAGCTCGAGGAGCTGTTTATAGTTATTATGAATTTTTAAGCGATACTCCTTTAACCAATCAACAATGGCATGAGATACTTGGTATTGAGAAGGTTGAAAGTGGGGAGTGGCAATATGAACAA
>JAAYSE010000076.1 GCA_012524135.1 Candidatus Epulonipiscium sp.
AATTATTAAAGTCTAATGTAGCCGATTTAACCAATTCAGCAGGAAATCCTGGAACAATTACAGCAGGTCTTTTTATTGGAGAGTTTGTACAAGATAAACCTTGGATTCATATGGATGTTGCTTATACGGCGTGGGCAGAAAAAGCATCTGATTATAGTTTGGAAGGTGGAACAGGTGGTAGTGTAAGAACGTTATATTATCTTGTGAAAAATGAAAGTGAAGTTTATTTATAATAGAAAGTTTTAAACAAAAAAGTCATCTGTTTTAGATGACTTTTTTTGTGACTTGATGTTAATATTATTTGTTTTATAGGATCAGGATGTAGAAAGATTGAATAAACTTTAAAATCGACGTATACTATAGTATATAAATATTAAAAAGTAATATGTTATCAAAATAAATGTATAGTTTGAAAGGGGAGATATTTGATGAATCCTACGATAGCAGATGTTGCTCAAAAAGCAGGTGTTTCTATTACAACAGTTTCAAGGGTAATTAACAATAATTATCCGGTGAGTCAAAAAACAAGAAAAAAAGTAGAAGAAGCTATTAAAGAATTAGATTTTATACCTAATTATATGGCTCAAGGATTGATGAAGAAACCAAGTCATACGATAGGTGTTTTGATCGTAAGTGTAACAAATCCATATTTTTCTGAAATTGTAGAAGGAATTGATCAATATACAAAACGACATGGATATATTTTATTTTTGTGTCAAAGTGAAGATCGTGTAGAAGTAGAACAAAGATATATTAAAGAGCTTATTCAAAGACAGGTAGATGGGATTATTGTTGTAGATGGTTCTAAGGAAAATAGTCAAAATGGCTTTTTTGAAAAAATTTCTTCTAAAGTTCCCTTTGTAATTATTAATGGATATCATGAAGAGGTTCGATGTAATTTTGTTATTAGTGATCAAGAAAAAGGAGTAGAAGAAGCACTTCGTTATCTTATAGAATTAGGTCATAAAGATATTGCATTTATAAGAGGAAAAGAGTACCATTCTTATGATATCAAAGAAAAAGTATATAAGAAGATATTAAAAGAATCAAATTTACCTTATAATTCAGAATTTATATGGACAGTACCTATTGCGAGTAGTATGAATACCATTTTATGTACAGAATTACTAGTAGAAAAATATTTATTAAATAGAAAAAAACCTACTGCTATTTTTGCTTGTAATGACCTTATGGCAAAAGGTGCTTTAAATGCAGCTCACAAATTAAATATTAAAGTTCCAGAACAACTATCCATTATAGGGCATGATAATATATATATATCAGAAATAAGTGAACCACCTTTAACCACGATTGATTTAGAAATGAAACAAATAGGAAAAGTAGCAGGAGAGTTATTATTAGATTTAATAAATAAAGATAAGGAAGGAATATATAAAAAAGTACTTATTCCACATTTAATAAAAAGATCTTCTTGTACATCATTATTGTAAAAATGTAATAAAAAAATAAGATATTATATATAAATAAATGCAAAATAATAGTTAATAAATAAATACGGTGACAAATTATTATTAATATTGTATAATATCACTAAATAGAAACCGCTTTCTATTATCATAAGACACCACAGATTGCAACATGCTACTAATAATATTAAGCATAATAATGTATTTGTTTATTTCAAACAAATAAAAAGGAGGAAGATGCTAATGTTAAAAAGAAAAGTAGTAATTGTGATTAGTTTTATGTTTTTAATGATGAGTATGATGGGATGTGGTAGTAAGGGTACAAGTAGCAATGTAGAAAATAATAAAGATTCCAAAAAGGATGTAACCCTTACATATGGAATTTGGGATAAAAATCAAGAACCAGGTATGCGTGCGATGGCGGATCGTTTTGAAGAATTAAATCCAGGTATTAAAGTAAATGTAGAAGTTACGCCATGGGATGAATATTGGATGAAATTAGAAGCAGCTGCTACAGGAGGAGCTTTGCCAGATGTTTTTTGGATGCATACAAATCAATTTTTAAGATATGCTCAAAGTGATATGTTATTAGAAGTAGGAACGATGGTAGAAAAAGATCCAGAATTAAGTTATGATAATTATCCTGAAGGATTGGTAAAAATGTATGAATATAATGGTAAAAATTATGCTATTCCAAAGGATTTTGACACCATTGGTTTAATTTATAATAGAAAAATTTTTGATGATGCAAAAGTTCCATATCCAGATGATACTTGGGATTGGGATAAGTTAGTAGAAGTTGCTAAGCAATTGACAGATGAATCAAAAGGAATTTGGGGTTTTGCTGCAGAAAACAGTAGTCAATCAGGATTTTATAATATAATATATCAAAATCAAGGATCAGTTATAAAAGAAGATCTATTAGAATCAGGATATGATATGCCAGAAACGATAGAAGCTATACAGTTTTGGACAGATTTAATTTTAAAACATAAAGTTTCACCTACGTTGGCTCAAATGACTGATACAACACCTATCGCTCTTTTTACATCGGGCAAAGTAGCTATGATGTTTATGGGATCATGGATGATAACAGAACTTACAACGAATGAAAATACAAAAGAAGTAGCAGATATTGCAATCCTTCCTAAGGGCAAGACTCGAGCTACGATTTATAATGGTTTAGGAAATTCTATTTCGGCAAAAACAAAATACCCGGAAGAAGCTAAAAAGTTTTTAAAATTCTTGGGTAGTAAAGAAGCAAATTTAATTCAGGCAGAACATGGATCTGCTATTCCTGCTTTTGAAGGTACGCAAGCCCCTTGGATTCAATATAATACTAAGTATAATCTA
>JAAYSE010000077.1 GCA_012524135.1 Candidatus Epulonipiscium sp.
GGTTCAGATTTTTGAAAAAGTCTCCTTTTATTTATCTCAATATAACCAAGAACAAGGTGAAATTGAACTTACGATTTTAAGAAATGGTGAAAAAAAGGTAATTTCTTTAAAACCTAAATGGGATGTGGATACAAAAATGTGGAGAATAGGTTTTGCAGCCCAACCTGTTCAAGGAAGTATTGGACAAATTTTATATTATAGTTTTCACCGAATGATTTTTTTAGTTCATATTACCGTTTCTGGATTTGTACAATTATTTACCAATCAAGTGAGTCGTGATATGGTAGCAGGACCTGTGGGTATAGTTAAAGTAATTGGTGAGACATATCAAGTAGGATTAAAATACAGTGTTTTAACAGCAATAGCCAATGTTTTATGGTTAGCAGCGGCTTTAAGTGCTAATTTAGGTGCACTTAATTTATTTCCTATTCCTGCTTTGGATGGAAGTCGTTTAGTTTTTCTTGCGATTGAAGGGATACGAAAAAGACCAGTGAATCCAGAAAAAGAAAATATGATTCATTTTGTTGGATTGGTAGTACTGATGTTATTTATGCTTTATATTACCTATGGTGATGTGGTACAACTGATTAAATAATACTAAAAAACAAAAGAATAGGAGGGCGTATGCAGGATGCAACCGTTTCAGCGAAATGCAACGAAGGTAGTAGCTATAGGTAATGTTTTAGTAGGAGGAAATCATCCTATTTCTATACAGTCTATGACGAATACGGATACGCGCGATGTAGAAGCAACAGTAAAACAAATATGGGATTTAGAAAAAGAAGGTTGTGAAATTATTCGAGTAGCTGTACCAGATATGAAGGCTGCCCAAAGCTTAGGGGCTATTAAATCGAAAATTCATATTCCTTTGGTAGCCGATATTCATTTTGATTATCGATTGGCAATAGAATCTATAAATCAAGGAGTAGACAAATTACGAATTAATCCAGGTAATATAGGTTCAAAAGAACGAATAAAAGCTGTAGTAGAAGTAGCTAAAAAACATAATATTCCTATTCGTATAGGAGTAAATGCAGGATCTTTAGAACAAACTATTTTAGAACGTTATGGTGGTGTAACAGCAGAAGGCCTAGTGGAAAGTGCACTTAGACATATAATGATATTAGAACAATATAATTTTACTAATATTATAGTATCATTGAAAGCCTCCAGTATTCCTCTTGCTTTATCGTCTTATATGCAACTAGCACAAAAAGTTGATTATCCGCTTCATATTGGTATTACTGAAGCAGGAACGCTTTGGTCAGGAACGATAAAATCAGCTGCAGGTATTGGTTCATTATTAGCCCAAGGATTAGGAGATACTTTGCGGGTATCTTTAACGGGAGATCCATTAGAAGAAGTAAGATGCGCAAAACAAATTTTACAGTCCTTAGGTCTTCGTAAATTTGGGGCAGAAATTATTTCCTGTCCTACTTGTGGTCGAACAGAAATTAACCTTATTCGCTTGGCAGAAGAAGTAGAAAAACGATGTCAACATCTTACAAAGCCTATTACTGTTGCTGTTATGGGATGTGTTGTAAATGGTCCTGGTGAAGCGAAAGAAGCAGATATTGGTATTGCAGGAGGAAAAGGTGTTGGAGTTATTTTTAAAAAGGGACAATTGATCAAACGGGTTCCAGAAGATCAATTATTGCAAGTACTAATGGAGGAAATAGAAAAAATGCAGATGGAATAGGGAGGGTTATTATGTCTGTATGTCAATTTAGCGATGTATTTGACTTTATTCCCTTAGAAGATGCTATGCAAGCGATGTTTTCCAAGGCACAGGTAGGTAGAATTACTATTTCACCAAGTAAGAAAAGGTTAAATATCAATTTAATACTGCCTAATTTTATTGATCCATCGATTATTGAAATACTACAATGTCAACTTGAAGATTATATAAATCAAAAGATGAAGGTAGGTATTCGAGTTCAATATAAAGTAAAAAAAGAATCTTTACCATCTAATTGGATGAATCAATATTGGAAACAAATATTACATACTATAAAAAATAGTAGTCCTTTATGTGTTAGTATTTTAGAAGATAGTGTTTGGAAAATGCAAGACCATCTTTTAACCATTTTAACAAAAAATAATGGTTCTTTTTTTCTGGGAAGAAAAAATATAGATCATAAGATTGAAACTTTAATCAAAGAACAATTAGGACTCGATGTAAAAGTGGTTTTTACAGATAAAGAAATGTCGGAAGAAGAAAAAGAACAATATACAAGGCAAATAGAAAAACAAGAAAATATTTTGATTCAAGAAGTAGTGAAGGAGCTTTCATCCGTATCATCACCCTCTATTTCACCTTCTTCTACAGGATCATCTAGTTTATTATTAGGGAAATCTTTTTCTGGTGAATTGATTCCTATGAAAGAATTACAACCGGAATTAGGTGTGGTGGTTATACAAGGTCGGGTTCTGACGGTAGATGCAAGAGAAATTCGAGGAGATCGTTATATCCTTATATTTGATATGACAGATGAAAAAGATGCGATTACTGTTAAATGTTTTTTAAAAAAATCGAAGTATGAATTAGAAATTGCACCACAAATGAAAAAAGGTATTTTTCTTAGAGTAAAAGGCGAAGTTCAATATGATCGTTTTTCTCAAGAAATAGTAATTATGGCAAAAAATATCGAAATTATTCCAAGTACTTTAGAATTTCGAGAAGATTTATCTAAAGAAAAAAGAATAGAGCTGCATGCTCATACACAAATGAGTACAATGGACGGACTGGTATCTGTCACTGATTTAGTAGAACGTGCAGCAAGATGGGGACATTCTGCTATTGCCATTACCGATCATGGTGTAGTACAAGCTTTTCCTGATGCAGCATTGGCTGCTAAAAAACATGGGATTAAAATTATTTATGGTGTAGAAGCTTATTTAGTGGATGATTTAAAAACAGTAGTACAACATTCTAAGAATCAAACATTAGATGATACCTATATTGTATTTGATATTGAGACAACAGGATTTTATCCTGGGAAAGATAAGGTTACAGAAATTGGAGCTGTTAAAATTATTAATGGAGAGATTATAGATTCTTTTAGTGCTCTTGTAAATCCAGGAATCCCTATTCCTTCAAAGATTCAACAATTAACAGGTATTACAAATGAAATGGTAATGGATAAACCAGATATTTCTCGAGTATTACCTCAATTTTTAGAGTTTGTTGGTGATGGAGTTTTAGTAGCTCATAATGCAAGTTTTGATACTAATTTTATTCATTATTTTGCTAATCAACAATCATTACAATTATCTTCTACTATTCTTGATACATTAGCTTTAACAAGGGCTCTTTTCCCTAATCTAAAAAGACATAAACTAAACATAGTAGCAGACCATCTTGGAATTTCGTTAGAAAATCATCACCGAGCAGTAGATGATGCTCAAGCTACGGCAGAAATTTTTTTACAATGTATTCAATTATTAAAGCAAAAAGAAATCTATACTTTAGATCAAGTCAACCAATGGGTAGAGGCATCTTTAGATATTAAAAAATTGCGTAGTCATCATGCTGTTATTTTAGTCAAAAATCAAGAAGGTTTAAAAAATTTATATCGTTTGATATCTACTTCGCATATTGATTATTTTTACCGACAACCACGAATTCCTAAAAGTGTATATCTTAAACATAAAAGAGGACTTCTTATTGGTACTGCTTGTGAAGCAGGTGAATTATACCAAGCTATTTTAGAAAATAAACCAGAAGAAGTGATACAAGATTTGATGCGATTTTATGATTATTTAGAAATTCAACCGATAGGTAATAATCAATTTTTGTTGAATAACAATACCGTTGGTTCTGTAGAAGAATTGCGTAATATTAATCGTAAAATTTTAGCTTTAGGTGAAAAGTACCAAAAGCCTGTAGTAGCTACAGGAGATGTACATTTTTTAGATCCTCAAGATGCTATTTATCGAAAAATATTAATGACAGGACAAGGTTTTTCTGATGCCGAAAATCAACCACCATTATATTTAAGAACAACAGAAGAAATGTTGCAAGAGTTTTCTTATTTAGGAGAAGAAAAAGCGAAAAAAGTTGTTATTACTTATCCGAACCAGATGGCTAATCAAATAGAAAATATAAAGCCGATTCCAGACGGTACTTTTCCACCTAGTATTGAAGGAGCAGAGGAAGAGTTGATTCAAATTACTACTAAAAAAGCAAAATCGATGTATGGTGATCCTTTACCTAAACCAGTACAACAACGGTTAGATCGAGAGTTAGGTTCTATTATAAAAAATGGTTTTGCTGTTTTATATATTATTGCTCAAAAATTAGTGTGGAAATCATTAGAAGATGGCTATTTAGTAGGATCAAGAGGATCGGTTGGTTCTTCTTTTGTTGCAACTATGGCAGGTATTACAGAAGTCAATCCACTTTCACCTCATTATTATTGTCCTAATTGTAAGTATTCAGATTTTGATTCAGAAGTAGTTCAATCATTTGCTGGTGGGTCCGGTTGTGATATGCCAGATAAATATTGTCCTCATTGTCAGACATTACTCTGCAAAGAAGGTCATGATATTCCTTTTGAAACATTTTTAGGCTTTGATGGTGATAAAGAACCAGATATTGACCTTAATTTTTCAGGTGAATATCAACCAAGAGCACATGCTTATACAGAAGAATTATTTGGTAGTGAACATGTTTTTAGAGCAGGAACAATTGGAACTTTAGCGGAAAAAACGGCTTATGGGTTTGTAAAAAAGTACTTAGATGAAAAAGAAATTCCCGCTCGAAATGCTCAAATCAATCGATTAGTACAAGGCTGTACTGGGGTTAAACGAACAACAGGACAACATCCAGGAGGACAAATTATTGTTCCAAATGGTCATGAAATTTATGAGTTTTGTCCTATTCAACGGCCAGCTAATGATGTTAATTCTAGTATAACAACCACTCATTTTGATTATCATTCTATTAGTGAACAGTTGTTAAAATTAGATATTTTAGGACATGATGATCCAACTGTAATTCGTATGTTAGAAGATATGACTGGAGTGAATGCAAGAGAAATACCATTAGATGATCAAAAGACAATGTCTTTATTTACAAGCACTAAAGCTTTAGGTATTGAACCAGAAGAAATTAATAGTTCGGTTGGAAGTCTTGGACTTCCAGAGTTTGGGACAAAATTTGTTCGACAAATGTTAGTGGATACTCAACCCAAAACTTTCTCTGAATTAATTCGAATTTCAGGATTATCTCATGGTACAGATGTTTGGTTAAACAATGCACAAGATTTAGTAAGAAATGGAACAGCTACTTTATCTGAAGTGATTTCTACTCGAGATGATATTATGGTATATCTAATATTACAAGGTGTTGAAAAGAAACAAGCTTTTCAAATCATGGAAAAGGTTAGAAAAGGAAAAGGTCTTACACCAGAAGATGAAGAAGCTATGAAAGCGGCGAATGTTCCTAATTGGTATATTGAATCGTGTAAAAAGATAAAATATATGTTTCCCAAAGCTCATGCAGCTGCTTATGTAATGATGGCCTTTCGTATCGCTTATTTTAAAGTGTATTATCCAGAATGTTTTTATGCTACTTTTTTTACAGTTCGTGCTGATGATTTTGATTATGAATTAATGTGTAAAGGTAAAGAAAAAGTTCAAATGGCTATTACTTCACTAGAGGAAAAAGGAAATAATCTTACAGCAAAAGAAAAAAATGTACTTACTATTTTAGAAATTGTACTTGAGATGTATATTAGAGGTATTTCTTTTGTGCCGATTGATTTGTATAAGTCTCATGCTGTCAATTTTCAAGTAACAGAAAAAGGACTTCTTCCGCCTTTAAATGCTTTACAAGGATTAGGAAATACAGCAGCAATGAATATTTTACAAGCACGATCAGAAGGTGAGTTTTTATCTATTGAAGAATTTAGGCAACGAACGAAAGTAAGTAAGACAGTTATTGAACTTATGAAAGAAAATGAAATTTTAAAAGGTATTCCGGAAACTAGTCAGTTAAGCCTTTTTTAAAGGGGCTTGCATTGCTATATTAAAAATGCTATAATGAATAAAGATAGCTATATACACGATGCGATAAGAGTGGGTGCAAGCCCACTCTTATCTATTGTGAACCATGTATAATCCACATATTTTTACAAAAGACTATAGATAAAGAGTGGAAATGTCTTATATACTTATACCAATAGATAGAATGAAAGTTGTAATTTGTTTTTCTAGATATAAAAATAAAGAGGTGAAAATGTGAGTCAAAAAATTGTAAAACAAGTAGAAGAAATGGTTCTTCCCATAGTACAAGAAAGAAATTATGAATGTGTAGATATAGAATTTGTGAAAGAAGGACCTAATTGGTATCTTCGTATTTTTATTGATAAAGAAGGTGGTATTACTATTGATGATTGCGAATGGGTAAGCCGATCTTTAGAAAAAGAATTAGATAGAGTAGATCCTATTTCTCAACCTTATATCTTAGAGGTTAGTTCACCAGGATTAGATCGTCCTTTAAAGAAAGATGAAGATTTTAAGCGATATCAAGGTGAAATTGTGGATATAAAACTATATAAGGCTGTTAATAAACAAAAAGAATTTCAAGGAAAATTAATTGGTTTAGAAGATAATAAAATTATTATTGAGACAGAAGATGGAAATAGTTGTTCTTTTGCAAGGGAACAAGTATCTATGGTGCGCTTAGCTGTTATATGGTAGGGCACAAAGGCAAGTCACAATACATGGGGAGGTTGCCTGAACAAGAGGAGGTAAAATAATGAATGCTGAATTTATTGAGGCATTAGATCAAATATCAAGAGAAAAAGGGATTGATAAAGAAATTCTATTAGAAGCTATTGAAACATCTTTAGTTTCAGCTTGTAAGAAAAATTTTGGATCAACCCAAGATATTCGTGTTATTATGGATCGAGATAATGGAAGAGTTACTGTTTCTGTTCAAAAAACAGTAGTAGAAGAAGTAAGTAATCCTAATGCAGAAATTAGTTTGCAAGAAGCCCATGAAATGAATCATGCATATGAAATAGGAGATTTAGTATACGTAGAAGTTATCCCTAAGGATTTTGGACGCATTGCTGCTCAAACAGCTAAGCAAGTAGTGGTACAAAGAATACGAGAAGCAGAAAGAGATCTTATTTATGAACAATATATTCATAAAGAAAAAGATATTGTAAATGGTATTGTGCAAAGAAAAGAACGTAGAAATGTAATGATTCGACTTGGTAAGACGGAAGCAATATTAGCACCTAATGAACAAGTAGCACAAGAAGATTATGTATTTAATGAACGTATGAAGGTTTATGTTTTAGAAGTAAAACAAAACCCCAAAGGTCCTCAAATTTTCGTATCGAGAACTCATCCAGAATTAGTAAAACGATTATTTGAACAAGAAGTTCCGGAAATACAAAATGGTATTGTTGAAATTAAAAGTATTGCAAGAGAAGCAGGAGCTAGAACAAAAATGGCTGTTTATTCTAACAATCCAGATGTAGATCCTGTAGGAGCTTGTGTAGGACAAAATGGAACAAGAGTGAATGTAATTGTAAATGAGCTACGAGGTGAAAAAATAGATATTATTCATTGGGCAGAAGATCCAGAAGAATTTATTGCTGCAGCTTTAAGCCCTTCAAAGGTTATTGATGTAACCGTAAATGAAGAAGATAAAAGTGCAAAAGTAATTGTTCCTGATTATCAGTTGTCATTGGCTATAGGAAAAGAAGGACAAAATGCCAGATTGGCTGCAAAATTAACAGGATGGCGCATTGATATCAAAAGTGAAACACAAGCAAAAGATACTGATTCTAGTATAAATAGTATAGTAGAGGAGTGATATAGTGAAAAAACGAAAAGTTCCTCTTCGAAAATGTGTGGGATGTCAAGAAATGAAAAATAAAAAAGAAATGATTCGTGTTGTACGAAATCAAGAAGGAGAAATCTCCCTTGATTTTACAGGAAAGAAACCAGGACGAGGAGCATATATTTGTCCAAAGCAGGAGTGCCTCAAAAAAGCAGAAGAACATGGAGGTTTAGAACGTTCTTTTAAAACTTTCGTTTCAAAGGAAGTGTATCAAACTTTACAAGAGGAATTAGTTCATGATGAATGATCAAAAAATTCGTTCTATGTTAAGTTTAGGTCAAAAAGCAGGTAAAATTCGTTCTGGTGAATTTATGAGTGAAAAAAGTATTCGAACGAAAGAAGCGTTGTTAGTTATTATTGCTTGTGATGCTTCAGAAAAAACGAAAGAAAATTTCAAAAAACTTTGCACATCTTGTAATATTCCTCTTTATATATGGGGAACAAAAAAAATACTAGGATGTAGTATTGGCAAAGGCGAACGGGCTTCGTTAACAATTATTGATCCTCACTTTACAAAAAGGATAGAACAATTATTAGAAGGAACGAAGGAACGATAGGATCATAAGAAAATTATTTTGGAGGTGGGTTTCATTGTCAAAAGTTAGAGTATATGAAATGGCAAAACAACTCAATATTAGTAGTAAGGAATTAATTGAAAAATTAAACGAATTCGATATAGAAGTAAGTAGTCATATGAGTACATTAGGATATGATGAAGCAAGACTTATTCTTGAATATTATACAGAAACAGAAGAAAAAACAAAAGAAATCAAAAAAGAAACAAAGCAAGATAAGGCCAAAGAACAACAACAAAAGGAAGAAGAACAATCAAAAGAAGAGGAAGAAGTAGAAGAAGAAATTTCAATTATACAAATTCCTGATAGCTTAACAGTAAAAGAATTGGCAGAAAAGTTGGATGAATCTTTTAGTGAAGTAATTAAAGTTTTAATGAGCCAAGGAATTATGGCAACGATTAATCAAGAAATTGATTTTGATGTTGCCACTTTAGTAGCTGAACATTTTGGAGTATTAGTAGAAAAAGAAGAGATTCAAGATTTATTAGAAGAAGTATTTGCAGAAGAACCTGATAAACCAGAAAATTTACAAAGTCGTCCTCCTGTTGTAGTAGTTATGGGACATGTAGACCATGGAAAAACATCTTTGTTGGATGCAATTCGTGAAAGTAATGTAATAGCTAAAGAAGCAGGTGGCATTACACAACATATAGGTGCCTATGTAGTAGATGTTAATGATAAAAAAATTACCTTTTTAGATACACCTGGTCATGAAGCTTTTACAGCAATGAGAATGCGAGGAGCTCAAGTAACAGACGTAGCTATTTTAGTGGTGGCTGCTGATGACGGAGTAATGCCTCAAACAGTAGAAGCTATCAATCATGCGAAAGCAGCAGGGGTACAAATTATTGTTGCTATTAATAAAATGGATAAACCTAGTGCAAATCCTGATCGTGTTAAACAAGAATTAGTGGAATACGGCTTAGTAGCAGAAGATTGGGGAGGAGATACTATTTGTGTTCCCATTTCTGCTCTTAAAAATGAAGGTATTGATCAATTACTAGAAATGGTATTATTAGTATCTGAAATGGAAGAATTAAAAGCAAATCCTAATAAAAAAGCTCGTGGAACTATTGTAGAGGCTGAATTAGACAAGGGACGCGGTCCTGTAGCAACTGTATTGGTACAAGACGGAACGCTAAAAGTAGGTGATCCTATTATTGCAGGAGTTGCTTATGGGCGAATTCGAGCTATGACAGATGATAAAGGGCGTAGGGTAAAAACAGCTGGGCCTTCTACACCTGTAGAAATCTTAGGACTTTCCGAAGTTCCATCAGCTGGTGAAATGTTTTACATAGCTGATAGTGATCGAGAAGCGCGTCAACTAGCAGAAAAAGTAATTGCAGCTGGACGAGAAAAACTAATCCAAGAAACGCCACAAAAAGTATCCTTAGATGATTTATTTTATCAAATTCAAGAAGGAAATATAAAAGAATTAAATATTGTTGTTAAAGCAGATGTACAAGGTTCTGCAGAAGCAGTGAAACAAAGTTTAGAAAAGTTATCGAATGAAGAAGTGCGAATTCGAACGATTCATGGTGGTGTTGGAGCTATTACAGAGTCGGATGTTATGTTAGCTTCTGCATCAAATGCGATTATTATTGGTTTTAATGTTCGACCTGAAGTAAGTGCTAGTTCAGTAGCTGAACGAGAAAAAGTAGATATTCGCTTATATAGAGTTATCTATAGTGCTATAGAGGATATTGAAGCTGCGATGAAAGGACTTTTGGATCCTGAATATAAAGAAAAAGTGATTGGTCATGCAGAAGTACGACAAATCTTTAAGGTATCTAATTTAGGAACTATTGCAGGATCTTATGTACAAGATGGTAAAATTACAAGAAATGCTAATGTTCGTATTGTACGGGATGGTATTGTTGTACATGAAGGAGAATTGAGTTCTTTAAAGCGTTTTAAAGATGATGTAAAAGAAGTAAATACAGGTTATGAATGTGGAATTACTATTGATAAATTTAATGATGTGAAAGAAAATGATATTATAGAAGCATATATTATGGAAGAAATACCACGATAATAAAGGATGATAAAAATGAGGAATACAAGACTCATTCGTATTAATGAAGAAATCAAGAGGGAACTTAGTCAACTAATTGATCAAGAACTAAAAGATCCGAGAATTCATACAATGATTAGTATCATTCGTGTTGAAACAACCAATGATTTAAAATATTCGAAAGTTTTTGTAAGTATTATGGGAACAGAAGAAGAGAAAAATGAAGCATTAGAAGGATTAAAAAGTGCAAAAGGTTTTTTAAGAAAAGAATTAGCGAAACGTTTAAATTTACGTAATACTCCTGAGATTCTTTTTCAATTAGATGAATCTATTGAATATAGTATTCATATGGAGCAATTAATAAATAAAATTAATAAAAAATCAGGAGAGGATGTAGAATGAATCGAAAGTCCATTCTTGAACAAATTAAAAAGCAAAACAATATTATTATTGCGGGGCATATGAACCCAGATGCTGATGCAATAGGAGCGTGTTTTGCTTTTGCATACGCTTTACAAAACATGGGTAAAAATCCTAAAATCTTATTAGAAAAACCTTCTTCTACCTATGATTTTTTACCTAAACCTATAGAAATAATTCATGAGTGGGATGAGGATAAAATAGTAGATCTTTTTATCGCTTTAGATTGTGCGGATGAACAACGTTTACATTATTTTAAAGATGTTTTTTACAGCGCAAATCAAACCATTAATATTGATCATCACAGGAGTAATACTCAATTTGCAGATTATAATGTAGTCAATGAAAAAGTAAGTTCTACTTGTGAATTAATTTATGATTTGTTTCAAGAATGGAAGATACCTATTACCTCTTCTATGGCATTATGTATTTATACAGGTATAGTATATGATACAGGCGGATTTCAACATACAAGTACAACTTCACGAACTCATGAGATAGTAAGTGAATTATTAAAGCATTCAATTAATTCATCCTTTGTTTTTCATCAACTATTTTATCGACGTAGTTATGAAAAAACAAAGTTATTAGGAATGGTTCTTTCGAGGGTATCTTTATATTATAATAATAAAGTGAGTTTATCGTTTGCTACTAAAGAGGAGATGACAGATATAGGAGTTAAAGATGCAGATGGTATCATTCCTTTTTTATCTGACATGGAAGGTATTTCTGTTGCTATCTTTTTATATGAACGAAATTTTAATGAAATTAAAGTGAGTTTACGTTCTAAATATGAAGTTGATGTAGCTGATATTGCTTCTCGATTTTCAGGAGGAGGTCATGTCAAAGCAGCTGGCTGTACTATTTTTGGTACGGTAGAAGAGGCAAAAAATCTACTGCTAAAGGCATTAAAAGATTATTTTTAATGGTATCTTAATTAAGGAGCGAATGTGGATTGGATGGAATTATAAATATATATAAAGAAAAAGGATATACGTCTCATGATGTAGTACAAATCTTAAGAAGATTAAGTAAACAAAGAAAAGTAGGACATACTGGTACCCTAGACCCAGAAGCAGAAGGTGTTCTCCCAGTTTGTTTTGGGAAAGCAACGAAAGTGGTAGAATATATTATAGGACAAAATAAACAGTATAAGGCGCGACTGTGTTTAGGTATAACCACTACTACAGAAGATCATACAGGAGAAATTATTAAACGTAGACCAGTTGAATATGATACAGAACGTATTAAAACAGTTTTACAATCTTTTATTGGTGAGTATCAACAAATTCCACCCATGTATTCTGCTATTAAGGTACAAGGGAAAAAACTATATGAATTAGCTAGGGAAGGTAAAGAAATAAAAAGAGAACCGAGAACTGTATATATTTATAATATTCAGATAACGAAATGGCTTTTTCCTAATCAAGTAGAATTTATTGTAGATTGTTCTAAAGGAACTTATATTCGAACTCTTTGTGCAGATGTGGGAGAAAAATTAGGCTGTGGTGGACACATGAGCGGACTTCTTCGTACAGCTGTTGGTGATTTTTCCATAACGAATAGTTATACTTTGGATCAACTTGAAGAAAAGGTAAATACAAAATGTTGGGATTCAGTTTTGATTTCTATAGAAGAACTATTTCAAAATTATCCTAAAGTATATGTAACACCATCTGCTGATCGATCTTTACAAAATGGACATACGATCTATGAAAAGGGTATTGATCCTATTCGTAGTAGTCCTTTTCAAGAGAATGTGGTATGCATGTATACAAGTACAGGAGATTTCATAGGACTTTATCAAGGCATTCAACAAGAATATATTTTTTATAAGCCAGTAAAAATGTTGATATAAGGGGTTTTAATGATGAAGTATCTACATGACGAAAACATTAATCAGTTTTTACCTAGTGTAGTGGCTCTTGGTAATTTTGATGGATTACATCTAGGACATCAGCAATTGATTAAAAAAGTCAAAGAACAAGCTAAAAAAAGTAATGCCCAAAGCGTTGTATTTTCTTTTTATCCTCATCCGGCCTTTATTTTTAAAAACAGAAATAATTTTAAATTGATTTATACGAGAGAAGAAAAACTAGAAAAAATACAACAATTAGATATTGATCTTTATATTGAATATCCCTTTACGCTTTCTTTTGCACAGGTATTACCAGAACAATTTATTCAAAAAGTTTTATATGAACAACTTCAATGTAAAACGGTAATTGTGGGCGAGAATTTTCATTTCGGTAAAGGAAGAAAAGGAGATCTTCGTTTACTAGCAAGTTATGGTAAAAAGTTAGGATTTCAAACTTTAGGTATTTCACCAGTAATAATTCAAGGTGAAAAAGTTAGTAGTACTCGGGTACGAACATCTTTATTAAAAGGACAAGTAGATATAGCTAGACAATTATTAGGCGAACCTTATTGGATAACGGGAATCGTAGAAAAAGGAAATCAAATTGGTAGAACGATAGGTTTTCCAACTGTAAATCTTCAAGCACCTGCTAATAAACTTTTACCCCATAAGGGAGTTTATATTACTTATATATATTGGCAAGGGAAAAATAGACCTAGTATAACTAATGTTGGTTCCAATCCGACTGTTCAAGGAATGAATGTAAAAGTAGAAAGTTATGTTTTGGATTTTGATCAAATACTATATGGAGAAACTATCAAAGTAAAATTTTTAAAATGGTTACGTCCAGAAAGAAATTTTATTTCTCTTTCATCTCTTATGCATCAGATACAACAAGATGAAATTCAAACACGAGAATATTTTCAATCGGTTACATAATTTTTTTATTTCAACAAAGGATTTACAAATAGCTAGAACTATGATAAAATGTGTATTGTTTCACAATATAACAACCATCGCTCAGAAATAGGATGCTCCGACCTTTTCTTAGCAATTGGGGTTATATATTTATTATATTTTAAGGAGGATTTTTAATGGATAAAGTAACAAAACAAGAGATTATTGAAAAATTTGGAAGAACTCCTAATGATACGGGTTCACCAGAAGTACAAATTGCATTATTAACATCACGCATTAATGATTTAACAGAACATTTAAAAGTACACAAAAAAGACCATCATTCTAGGCGAGGACTTTTAAAAATGGTAGGACAACGACGAGGATTGCTTACTTATTTACAAAAGAAAGATATTGAATCTTATAGAAGTTTAATCCAAGAGTTAGGTCTAAGAAGATAGTAAAGAGCGGAGAAATCCGCTCTATTATTTTAAATTAGGAAAAGTTAGTTTATTTACAAATAACGAAACTTTCTTAATTTATCCTGAAAAGTATTCATAGTTACTTTTCATTGAGTATAAAAATATGTAGTTTTATTCATATTACATATAAGTGGCTTATTTTATAACTGTTTATAAGCAAGCATATTATTTTTTAAAAAATGAATTGTTTTTATAAAGAAAGGAGAGATATAGAATGTCACAAACATTTTCAATGGAATTGGCAGGCAGAACCTTAACTGTTGAAATTGGTAAAGTAGCAGAACAAGCTAATGGAGCAGCCCTTCTTTATTATGGAGATACTGTTGTATTATCAACAGCTACTGCTTCTGATAAACCTAGAGAAGGCATTGATTTTTTTCCACTTAGTGTAGACTATGAAGAACGTTTATATGCTGTAGGAAAGATTCCTGGAGGATTTATAAAAAGAGAAGGAAAACCTACAGAAAATGCTATTTTAACTGCTAGAGTCATTGATCGGCCCATTCGTCCTTTATTTCCTAAAGATTATCGTAATGATGTATCCGTTGTTAATACAGTACTTTCGGTAGATCAAGATTGTAGTCCAGAAATTTTAGCTATGATCGGTTCTTCTATTGCTTTATCAATTTCAGATATTCCTTTTAATGGACCTACAGGTTCTGTTTCTATTGGTTATGTCGATGGAGAATTAGTAGTAAATCCTACTTCTAGTGAACGTGAAAAAAGTCAATTGTCATTAACGGTGGCTTCTACTAAAGAAAAAGTGATGATGATTGAGGCAGGTGCAGATGAAATTCCTGAAGAACTCATGTTAGAAGCTATTTATAAGGGACATGAAGTGAATCAAAAAATAGTAGCTTTTATTGATGAAATAGTAGCTGCTGTTGGAAAAGAAAAACATGATTATGAAAAACATGAAGTACCACAAGAAATTTATGAAGAAGTTAAGACTTTTATTGGAGATTCTCGAATGGAAGAAGCTGTTTTTACAAATCAAAAGCAACAAAGAGAACTTCAATTGCAAGAATTAACGGAAGAAGTTATAGAGCATTTTATGGAGGCTAATCCAGATTATGAGGAATATTTAGGAGATGCTATTCATCAATTTGAAAAAGAAACCGTTCGACGGATGATTTTGCAAAAACAAAAAAGACCGGATGGTCGAGGAATTAAAGAAATTCGACCTTTAAAAAGTGAAGTAGATTTATTACCACGCACTCATGGATCTGCTCTTTTTAGTCGTGGACAAACTCAAGTACTTACTATTACTACTTTAGGAGCGTTAGGTGATATGCAAGTACTAGATGGATTAGACGAATTAGAAGATAGTAAGCGTTATATGCATCATTATAATTTCCCTTCTTATTCTGTAGGAGAAACAAAACCTTCTCGAGGACCAGGAAGAAGAGAAATTGGTCATGGGGCTTTAGCAGAACGTGCTCTGGTTCCTGTTATTCCATCTGAAGAAGAATTTCCTTATGCTATTCGATTAGTATCCGAAGTACTTAGCTCTAACGGTTCTACCTCACAAGGAAGTATTTGTGCAAGTACCTTATCTTTAATGGCCGCAGGTGTGCCTATTAAAGCACCGGTAGCTGGTATATCTGTAGGATTAGTAACAGGAGAAACGGATAATGATTTTATTATGTTAACCGATATTCAAGGATTAGAAGATTTCTTTGGAGATATGGATTTTAAGGTGGCAGGAACTCATAAAGGAATTACAGCTATTCAAATGGATATGAAGATTCAAGGGTTAACAAAAGAAATTGTAAAACAAGCTTTATATCAAACAAGAGAAGCACGAATTTATATTTTAGATGAAGTAATGCTTAAAACAATTTCAGAACCCAGAAAACAATTATCACCTTATGCACCTCAAATTATACAAACCAAAGTAAATCCTGAAAAAATTAGTGAAATTATTGGACCAAGGGGTAAAACAATTAATAAAATTATTGATGAAACAGGAGTAAAAATTGATATTGAGGATGATGGTCGAGTATTTATTGCGGGGACAGAAGAAGCAGGAGCTCAAAAAGCACTTTCTTTAATTAAATCTATTGCAAAAGATATTGAACCAGGAGAAATATATACAGGAAAAGTAGTTCGGATTGTTAACTTTGGAGCTTTTGTTGAAATTGCTCCTGGTAAAGAAGGGTTAGTGCATATTTCTAAATTAGATCATAAGCATGTTAATAAAGTAGAAGATGTTGTATCAGTTGGAGATGAGATTTTAGTAAAAGTAACAGATATTGATAAACAAGGAAGAATTAATTTATCTAGAAAAGCAGCCCTACCGGCACCACCTAAAGAAGAAAGATAGAATAATAAAACATAAGCCTATGGTTTATGTTTTATTATTCTATAAGATAAATTTTGATCGAGGTGACTTTCATGATACAGAAAAAGATACTATCTAATGGACTAACGATTGTTGCAGAAAGAATTCCCTTTGTTCATTCTATTACTATGGGGATTTGGGTAGGTAATGGTTCTCGATATGAAACAAAAAAAGAAAATGGCATATCTCATTTTATTGAACATATGTTATTTAAAGGAACTCCAACTCGTACTTCTAGAGACATAGCGACACAACTAGATAGCATTGGAGGACAAATTAATGCCTTTACAGCAAAAGAATGTACTTGTTATTATACTCGAACTCTAGATACTCATTTTGACCTAGCTTTAGATGTATTAAGTGATATGTTCTTTCATTCTATTTTTAAAGAAGAGGATATTATCAAAGAACGTGGTGTTATTTTAGAAGAAATTAATATGTATGAAGATGCTCCAGAAGAACAAGTTCATGATTTGTTACAAACTATGGTTTGGAACGATTCTTTAGGTTATTCTATTTTAGGAACTCAAGAAACCTTAGAAACTTTTCAACAAAAAGAACTCAAAACATATATGCAACAACATTATCAACCGAATAATACTGTTATTGCTATAGTAGGAAATTTTGAATATGAAGAAATTTATGAAAAATTAGAAGAGGTTTTTGAAGTTTGGGAAAATTCACCTTATCATCGGATTCCATCCTTTGATACTATATATACTCCTAATGTAATAAAAAAAGAAAAAGATATTGAGCAAGTACATCTTTGTTTAGGTTTTCCAGGAATTCCTTTAGGAAGTAAAAAGATTTATGCTCTTAGTATTCTGAATACTATTTTAGGTGGAAGTATGAGTTCAAGATTATTTCAAACTATTCGAGAGGAATATGGTTTAGCCTATTCGGTTTATTCATATCCTTCAAATTATAAAAATATAGGATTATTTACTATTTATGCTGGTATGAACCCAAATCAAACTCAAAAAGTAATGGATTTAATTATAAGAGAAATCCAAACCGTGAAGAAAAATTTAATTGCTCAAGAAGAATTAAATCAAACAAAAGAACAATTGAAAAGTAATTATATGATGGGATTAGAAAGTACGAGTGGACGTATGAGTAGTATAGGAAGATCTCAATTATTATTAGACCATATTCAAACTCCTGATGAAATTATACAAAAAATAGATGGGGTAGTTTTAGATGATATAGAAGCTTTAATTTATGAAATTTTTGATTTTAAAAAAATGAGTTTAGCAGCAGTAGGGAATATAGCACATCTTAACGATTCTATTTTTCATAGATAGGATAAAGTAAGATATATATTTTATTGTTAAGCTTTTTTATCCCATAGATATAATAAAATTTGTATTAAAATCATTTAAGATTTTCCTAGCCCTTTCTATAAGTTCGTATTAAAACTTTAAATTTAGATATATGTAACGTTTTACATTTTTAAGTTGTCAGTACAAGGAAGGGTTAGATAATGATTAATAATAGTAATTTTTTAAACCCACTTTTTAAACCCACTTTTTAAA